>JAFUAR010000419.1 GCA_017460585.1 Clostridia bacterium | reverse complement strand
TGAACTCATGCACACGCTGCCGGGCGTGCTCTAAATTATTTTCATTCGACGGGCTTGAGCTCCGTCGTCCGATCTGCGGACTGGTCCCCGGAAATTACCGGTAAACCGCAACCTTCCAGTTCATCCCTCGTCGCTTTCAGGCGGGTGAATCCGCGTCCAAACCGGCATTTGGGCACACACGTATCCCCTGCGCGACTTTTCTATTATACAGCAACGCCCTTCTCGCGGCAAATTCATTCGTGAACAGTTTGTGTTATTTTTCTGTTGATTTGCGCGTTTTTTCGAAAAAAAGCCCTTTTCACACAGTCGGCGGCGTATCCGTTACGCCGCCGGCTGCTCCCTCGTCAGGTCCTTTACCCATTTGTATTTGCGGTAATGCAGCATTACCCACGGAATTTTTCCCACCTCGTCCAAGCACGTGCAGGCGTACACCGCGAGCACCGGCCAGTGGAACACAAAAGCGCCCAGCAGCGAAAGGGGAATCGCCAGTCCCCACATACAGACCGCCAGCGAATACATATCGAAGAGCGTATCTCCTCCGGCGGCGAATATGCCGTTGATCACCACGGTATTGACCGATCTTCCGATCATGTAAACCGCTTGTATAATCAACATTCCCCACAATAGAGCGCGCGCCCTGTCCGTCAATCGAATATAGCCCATGACCAGCGGCGCCGAGCACAGCACGACCAACGCGGAAAACACGCCCGTAATATAAGAAAGGCGCATGAGCCTCTCGCCGTATTCGCGCCCCAGCTCCAGCCGTCCCGCGCCCAGCTCGTTGCCCACCATAATGCCCGCCGCCGCGCCAATGCCGTTGCATAAGCAGCATATCAAATCGCGCACCACCGAGGCGATGGAATTCGCCGCGGCGGCATCCGCCTCAAGGTGTCCCATAATCGCCGTATAGGAAACGAAGCCCACGCCCCAAAATAGCGCTCCGCCCAGCAGCGGCAGCGCGCACTTGCGAAAATCCTGCGCGAGCAATCGATTTCTGCGCATAAGTCCGCTCCATTCCGGATGGATAAACCCCTTGCACAAGGAAAACGCGACGGCGAGCGTCAGCTCCACAATGCGCGCAATCAGCGTGGCGGTCGCCGCGCCGCGCACGCCCAGCGCCGGCAACCCAAGCCATCCGTAGATCAAAAGCGCGTTGCATATGATATTGAGCGCTACCGCGCCGCAGCTAATGTACGCCGAGGGCGCGGCATGGTCGCTCACCTTCATCACCGTCAAATAGCATTGCGATATGCCGGTCAACAGGTACGACCAGCCCGCGACTCGCAGGTAACCAATGCCGATCTCCTTGAGCTCCGGCACGCTGGTCAACGCGCTCATGAGCCAATGCGGAAACAGCTCGCAGGCGAGAAAAAAGATCAGCGATACCCCGCCGCAGAATCGCAGCATCATAGAAAATATATCCTTCAAGGCGCGGCTGTCGCCCTTCCCCCAGTACTGCGCGCCCAGAATCGCGCCCGCGCTGGTCGCGGCGGTCAACACCATGTTCTGAATAAACTGCACCTGCGTCGCCAGTGAAACCGCCGCCATGGAGTTTTGATCCAGCGAACCCAGCATCCACGCGTCCGCCGCCGCCACCAGCGCCAGCATGAGGCTTTGCAGCGCAATAGGCACTGAAATGCGAACCAGCTTGCCCGCGAAAGTTTCCCGCTTCATCGTTTGAATCCCCTCTAATTCATATTACGCGCCGCCATGTTCCTTTTTCCAACGCTTAATTTCCTCCAAACGGTCGGCGAATCTCCCCTCGAGTCCCTGCCGCGTAGGCTGGTAGTAGGTTCTGCCCAGCAGACTGTCCGGCAGGCACTGCATATTGGTGAGCTTTTCCTCCGTATCGTGCGCGTACTGGTAGCCCTTACCGTAATCCAGTTCGCGCATCAGCCCCGTGGGCGCGTTGCGAATTACCAGCGGCACGGGTTCGGCGAGCATTGCCTGCGCGTCTTCGCGCGCATGGTTATACGCCATATATAGGGCGTTGGACTTTGGCGCCAGCGACATATACACCACCGCCTGCGTCAGATGTACCGAACACTCCGGCATACCGATCCAGTGGCACGCCTGATACGCGGCTACCGCGATCTCCACCGCCCTCGGGTCGGCCAGTCCCACATCCTCCGCGGCAAAGCGCGTAACCCGCCTCGCCACGTATAGCGGATCCTCCCTCGCCTCCAGCATACGCGCCAGCCAATAGACCGCCGCGTCCGGATCGGAATTGCGCATGGATTTATGCAGCGCGGAGATGAGGTTGTAGTGTTCCTCGCCCTTCTTATCGTACAACAGCGATTTCTTCGAGGTACACTGCTCCACGGTCTCCGGCGTCACCACGGTGGTATCGCCCTGCAGATCGCCGTTGAGCACCACCATTTCCAGCGTCATGAGCGCGGTGCGCGCGTCCCCGTTGGCAAATTGCGCCACCGCGCCGATCAGCGCCTCCGGCATCTCGACCTTCTGCGCACCGAAGCCGCGCGGGTCGCTGAGCGCGCGCCTGAGCAGCGCTTCGATATCGCTCTGTGTCAATCCCTGCAGCACAAACACCTTGCATCTCGACAAGAGCGCGCTGTTGACCTCGAACGAAGGATTTTCCGTAGTCGCGCCAATCAGCACAATGCTGCCCTTTTCTACAAAGGGCAAAAAGGCGTCTTGCTGCGCCTTGTTGAAGCGGTGTATTTCATCCACAAACACAATGGTGCGCTGCCCGTAGCGGGTATTTTCATCCGCCTGCAGCATCACCTGTCGAATTTCGCGAATCCCGCTGGTCACCGCGGAAAAATCAATGAATTCCGCCTTTGTCTGATGGGCGATAATGCGCGCGAGCGTAGTTTTGCCCACGCCGGGCGGTCCCCAGAAGATCATAGACGAAATTCGATCCGCTTCGATCAGTCGGCGCAGCACCTTGCCCGGACCGATCAGGTGCCGTTGTCCCACGTATTCCTCCAACGTCTCGGGGCGCAGTCTGTCTGCGAGCGGCTTGGGCACCTCGCGATCAAAAAAAGATTGCTGCATGAACTATGCCTCCGGCGAAATAACGAGACAATGCCGCATCCAATGCCCTTCAATCCACTCCCGCATCGTATAATCCGGCTTTTCCATATTGCGCGGCGACGGATCGCAGATATGCACATATTCTCCGCGAATTTCCGCAATGAGGTTGTAATGTCCGCAGGAAGTAAAGGGCGAGCCCGGCACCACGTTCGCAATTACGGAATGCCCCGCTTGAATATGCGCGTCGATTGCGCGAAAGGTCTCTTCCCCTTCCATGGGCACAAGCGTTGCGGTCAGCCCGTACTCCTGCGCGCAGGCGGGAAAGAATGTATCATAGGTGCCTTCAATGCCATGTGGATCGCGGTGTCCGTGCGCGTTTGACCAATCCGCCAACACCGGCGGCAGCACCGCCCTGCGCAGCGCGTTGGAAACCGCCATCGCCATGGATGTAGGTCCGCAGCCGGAGGTAGATATGGTCTCGATCTCGGGGGTCAGCGCCGCGTCGTACGGCGCGTCCGCCCACAGCGGATCCCGCATGGAGTAATAGGGAAATCCATCGTCTACGCCGCGCTTTGCGTCCAAAGAAAACAACCGCTTCCCAAGCGTCTCCATTGCGCAGGTATCGTATTGCAGCGCATTCCTTTGGCAAAACCAGCGCAGCGCCCACTGGGTTCTCATGTCGAAATGCTCGGTATCGTCTACGTCGTATCCCAGTTGATACAGCCTTTGCTTCATTTCGCGCGCTTCCGCGCTCGATATTCCTTCGATCATTGGCATTGCTCATGTCCTCCGCATTTATAGGGGTTCAAAAAAGACAAATCCATTTGCAGTTCCTTGAATCGGCTACATTATAGTCCGGCGAAGGAATCCCGTCAAGGAAATCACACTTCGATTTCCCGTCCCGCGCCCAGCAGACAGAGCAGGCGTTGTTTTACGCTTCTGCCCGTAATGCGCTCCAGCGCGAGGGCATACACCGCGAGCTGATTGCGATAGTGCGCCGCGAGCGCGTCCAAATCGTCGGCTCGATCGGTCTTATAATCCAACAGCACCCATTCTCCGCCCTCCAGAAAGCAGCAATCCACCGTGCCCTGCACCAGCAGCGGCTCCGAGCCATAGCGTCCCGCTTCCTTGGGCGAGAGCGCCTCGTTCGCGCGCAGGCTTACGTTGAACGCCCATTCTCTGTGCACTTCCTCCGCGCGGCGCAGGCGTTCCCCCGTGTCGCTCAGGAAAAAACGCGCGATGCGGGAAGGCTGCACCGCTTCGACCTGCGCCTCCGTCATCAATCTCTCCGCCGCAAATTGGGTAAGCTGGGCGGCGATTTCCTTCGTCGTCGCCTCCAACGGCATCGCCTCAAATCGCGACCAATCCAGCAGTTGCATCGCTCGGTGATAGGCCGTGCCGCGCTCCGCTCCCGTAAGCGGTCGGACTGCGGCATCCTGCATAAACTGCGGTCTCTCCAATATGTCTGGAAGACTCTGCGGTCCCTCCAAATTGCGCAGCAGACCGGACACGGTGAGCTTGAGCGGCTGACCGGCGCCCAGCGGTTCCGGATAGACCCACTCCATCTCCTCAATCGCCGCTTGGTCCGCTGCATTCGCCGCCCCTTCCAGCGCGCGTTCAAAGGCGACCTGCGCCCGCTCCGGTTCCGTCTCGCTTAGGTTCAGCTCGGAAAGCGCGTGCATATGCATTTCGGCATACGTATGTTTTCCCTCGCTTTGTGCCGCGAGCAGCGCCCCCATAATCAATTCCAAGTGGCTTTTCGCCATTTGCGGCAGCGCGCCGATCGCAAGCCACGTCTTTTGACTCTTATCAATATCCTTCACGGAACCCGTAAGGATGAGTCGCTCTTTCGCGCGGGTGAGCAGCACGTACAATACGCGCATTTCCTCGGCGGCGTCTTCTCGGTTCATGCGCTCGCCAATCGCCGCCTGCGCCAGCGTCTTGCGGCGAGAAAGAAGCGCGGGGTCGTAGTGCGCAAAGCTCAGCCCGAGATCACGATGCACGGAAAGCGCCTCCGCCTGCGCCGCGCGATAGCGGCGATTGAGCAGCGCGCCGAACACCGCGCGAAATTCCAAGCCCTTACTCTTGTGAATGGTCATAATGCGCACCACGTCGTCGTTTTCACCCAGCAGGTGCGCCGCTTCCCCCTCGCCGCGATTTTTGAGCTTTTCCACGTGGCGCAGGAACCGCGGCAGCGATCCGGAAACCTCCCGATCGAACCGCCCCGCCACGTCCACCAGCCTGTCCAGATTGGCTTGCCTCTGCGCGCCCCCCGGCAAAGCGCCCATATAGGTGTATATGCCGCTTTCCAGCAGCATTTTCCGAAGCAGCGCGCCGAGCTCCATGCTGTGCAGCAGCAATCGCCAGCCTTCCATCGCGCTCCAGAACGCGCGCAGTCTTTCCGCAAGCTCTCCCTGCGGAAGTTCGCCTTCTTCCGTGGGAATTTCCCCCAGCGGCATACCCCACGCAACCCGCCACGAGGCGTCGGCGAAGCTGCGATCTCTGTACAAAATTCGAATCTGCGCCAGCGATTCAGCGTTCAGCTGAGCCGCTGGCGAACGCAGCGCGCCGATGAGCGCCACATCGCTGCGCCGATTCGCCAGCACGCGCAGCATGGAAATGGCGAGAGAGACCTCGAGCGTATCAAAATACCCCGCAGAGCTGTCCGAATAGGCGGGAATTCCCGCCGCCAACAGATGCGGCATCATCGCCGCGGCGGTCTGCGCGCCGGTGCGCGTCAATATGGCGATGTCGCGGTAACGCAGGCTTGCATCCTCCCGCATGAGCTCCCGAATTCGGCGAGCGATGAACAAACCCTCGCGCTCCGCATCCTTCATTTCAGAGATGGCTTCATCAATCTCGCCGTCCTCCTGCGAGAGCTTTTCCAATAGATGAATTTCCACCGGCATATCCGGTGTATCAAATGTGCGACCCGAATGCAAACGCGCGAGTTCATCGTATTCAATCTCGGTATCGCCGCCAATCATCGCCCGCTCAAACACCGTGTTCACAAATTCCAGCACCGTAGGGCGCGATCGGAAATTTCGCGTGAGCGGCAGCAAGGTTCCGCCGTTCCCAACGCCGTATTCGCGGTATTTTTCCAAAAACAGACGCGGCTCCGCCTGCCGAAAGCGGTAAATGGACTGCTTCACGTCTCCAACCATGAAACGGTTGTCCTTCCCGCATATACGGGAAACGATGGCTTCCTGTATATCGGAAGTATCCTGATACTCGTCTACAAATATATCGTCGTATTGTTCGCGCACCGCGCGCGCGGTATCCTCGTCGCGCAGCGCCGCGAGCGTGAACCGCTCCAAGTCCGAATAGCTCAAACCCCCGAGCTCCGCCTTCTTTTCATCCAATATTGCCAGCGTGCGCAGCGCCAGCGCGCCGAGCCTGCGCACCTGCGGCTGCGGCGCGCGCAGATCCAGTATGCACTGCTCCAGCGGATATTCCACAAGGCGAATGCGTTTGAGCGCCGCGCGCGCCTGCTCGCGCAGGTCCTTCACCT
>JAFUAR010000418.1 GCA_017460585.1 Clostridia bacterium | reverse complement strand
TTGGCAAACACGCCGGAAATCACTCCGTCCGTCGTGGCATAGACCTTTTGCGTATCGATGGTCGCCACACTGTCGCCTACGCGAATGGGCTGCCCTACGCGCACATCCACCGTATCCACAATACCGCCGAATGGCGCGGACACCGCGCGCACCTCGCTGGCGACTACATTGCCCTGAAAGGTCATTTCCGCAAGCGCAGAACCGGACAGAAGCTGCAACGCCGCAAGCCCCATCGCGGCACGCCGTAAAGCTCGTTTCATGGTATTGCCTCCTATTGATCGTTATGGTTGAGTCGTATCTTCACTATAGGTTCCAAAGGGCACCTGAAGCATCTGTTCCGGTCCCAAATATACATCGTAGGCGTACATTGCTCCGCCCTGCTCGCGGTTCAGCACATAGCTTTCGCCCTCCACCGAAACGGTGAGCATAGTGGAACAGGTTGCGCAGCCGTCGTCCGCTTCCGCATTTTCCTCGCCGCTTTTGTCAAAGCGCATATCCGCGCTATAATCAAATTTCTTGGTGGATACGCCGGACATCTTGAGCTCCGTATAGCGCGTTCCGGCGGTAAAGCCCTCGGTGGGCAGCGCGAGCAGCTGCCCGTCGACTTCGAGCGCAAGATAGCGGATGCCGGATTTATTGAGCAGGCGCAGCACCTCGCCATTGAAGCGCCAGCGGTAATCATAGCGATCGTTCAAGCCCTGCTCCCGTACCGCGGTCAGCACCACGGTATCCGGCGCATCGGAAGCATTTTCCGCGTTCGACCAGCAAATCGTGCGCGTGGTAAAGCAGGCTTCATAGTCATCGGGAATATCAAAACGCTCCGCATCCACGAGATCAAGCGTCAAATCCATCTGCTGACCGCCGATCACCAGCGTATGTCTGGCTTCATCGCCAGTTTCCAAAGCTACCGTATCGTAAATCGAGGTATCCTTGCCATTGCCCTTGCCGTGGGAAACCGCCTTCTTGCCATCGCCGGAAGCGCTTCCGCCTCCGCCATAGCTCGGAATGCGAATCGGCGCGAGCGTAATATCGGCATCGGAAATCCAAATATTGCCCGCTTGATCGCGCACCTGCACCGCGCCCGCAGGCAGCACAGTTTTCTCGGAAACGGTATGGGAATACGTTCCGTCGACATCCATATTGAGCCAATGCTCGCCGCCATCCAAGGATACGGCATCTACGCCGGACTGTTCATCCTGCGCGGTAATCGTTAGTGTCAGCCCCGTTTCGTCCAATTCGGTTTCCACATCGGGCGCAGCGGTATCCAACAGCACTGTGTACACCTGCGAGGCGGATACGATATCGCCCATATCGTCCAGTATGACAAAGCGCAGGGTATATACGCCCTCGTCCGTCGCTTCGTAGGTATCGTCCGCGATGGATTCAAACCGCTCGTCGTACACGATGGCGCTGTAGCTGTAGCCGCCCTCCTCGGGAATGCCGGAAAGCACGAACGAGGGCGCTTGGGCGCTCCAAACCGCGCCGCGATACCCAATGGGCTCCACCGAAATCTCAATTTCCTCCGGCGCGTCGGAAGGATCGTCCGACTGGGGCGTTTCTTCGGGTACGCGCTCGACCCGCAGGTAGAGCGTGATGCGCAGGTCATTACCGGCATATGCGGAATCCGTCAGGTCGATCGAATCCAATTCTTCCTCTGAGTCCGGATTCTGCGCGTAAATAAATACCTTATACTCCCCATTCTGTTTCGAAAAAGCGCGCTCATCCGGCAGAAACGAGAGCTTCGATACCGCCTGCACCGCTGCATCGTGAAGGGCGAGCGCCTGCGGCACGGCGATATAAATGGTATCTCCCGCATTTGCCTTTGACCCGAGCTCCTCCAGCGTACCTTCCGTGCGGATGCCATCGCGCATAGTCCACGCTGGCGCGTCGGAAGGCTTCGTCGCCTCCGGCGCGATGGTAGCTTCGGGCTCCGTCACATCCGTTGGAGCGGGCGATTCGCTTACAACAGGAGTCTCTTCCGGTTCAGGCGTCTGTGCAGAGGCTTCCTTTTCTTCCAATGCCTCTTCCTGCTCCTGCACTTCGATCTGCGCCGCGGGCGTCTCCTCCGCGGGAAGCTCCTCCGCCCCCGCGACGAGCAACGCGGCAATACACAGCGCCAGACCCATGCTGAAAATACGTTTCATAGGTAACTCCTTATATCTTTACACAAAATGGATGATCTTCAAGTCTTTCAATCATTAGACCCTTTGGGCGGGCGTTTTGTTCTATGTGGAGATAAAATTTACAAGTTTAACAATGTTCGGTCATTTACGGCGTGTCCATGCGGATCAACATTGTATCGATTCGATCGAATCGTATGGTTCGGCAATCGCCATCCCGCAGGATTGGCAATATAAAAGTCATCGCCAGACGTGCAAACAAATGAATCAGCGGTTCAATTGGAAACAATACGAAACTAAGGGAAGCTAAAAAATATCCACCTGAAAACAATCGCTTTCAGATGGATGATGGTGACCTCTACGGGACTCGAACCCGTGTTACCGCCGTGAAAGGGCGGTGTCTTGACCGCTTGACCAAGAGGTCATATGAATGGTCGGGGTGACAGGACTCGAACCTGCGGCCCCATGCTCCCAAAGCACGTGCGCTACCAAACTGCGCTACACCCCGCAACCGCGCCCTCAAGAACGAAAATTATTGTAACATGGGCTTGGATAAATGTCAAGACGAAAACCGTTGAATTAAAAATCTTAATATTCCATGAGGTTACCATTCACCCAT
>JAFUAR010000417.1 GCA_017460585.1 Clostridia bacterium | reverse complement strand
GGCGGGCGATACGGCGACGACCGTGCCGGAGGCGCCCGACTGGGCGGGCAGCGTGCGCGAGTAGCTTAGGCTGTCGCGGCGCATATACCCCACCGCGCCGTCCGGCAGCGCCTGCACCAAATCGTAGCGCGCGTGGTCGGCGTTCAGCAGCAGCACCTCTGTGCTCTGGGCGTACCTGCCCAGCGAGGCGGAGGACGAGGTGGGTCGGCTGTAGAGCCGCAGCCCGCCCGCGGGCGACACGGCGTAGATCTGCCGCTCGGGAAGCGCCTCGTTCGCGCCCTCCCAATAGGTATACAGCGGCTGTGGAGATACGGGGCACGCCGCCTTGACCACGCGCCCGATCTGCATGAGCCGAAAGCGCCCGTCCTGTGCGATGGGCATTTCCAGCGTGAGCTCGTACAGCCCGTTGGCGCGCTCCTCTACGCGGCAGGCGGAGGGCGTGAGCAGCCCGAGCCCGTTGCCGGAAAAATCGGTACAGTCCATGGGGTAAATGGGAATGTGCTTCATAGGGTGCCTCCTGTTGCGCTAAAAATCTCTCCATCTGGGCAGCAGGTCGACGTGGTCTATGCCGCCGCTTTCGATCTTCCATTCTACCGCGCAGTCGCCCGCGGGCACGCGCCACGGTTCGCCAAAGGCGCGGTCGTTGAGCAGCGCGGCGCCGCTCAGGTCGGTCACATCCAGCGTGTCGCAATCCACAACGATGCCCTGCGATACCCCCGTAAACGCCATGGTTTGACCGGCGATGGTCAGCGAGAAATCGCCCGAACCGTATATGGATACGCGCGGCTGCGCGGGCGCGGTGCCCGGATTGTGCAGCGTTTCGCCGCTGCGGTTCAAGCGGACGACCTTAACCGGCGGCCAGCGCAGCAGAAACGGATGGCAGCTGAACGTTACCTCCGCCAGCTGCCCCTGCAGGCGCGGGGCGATGGGCGCAAAGCGCGGCGGGCGCAGCACGCGCGCCTGATAGGCGCTTTGGGGCAAATCGGAAAAGCGCAGCAGCCCTTCGCCGCGCAGCCACGCGCATACCTCGCCAAGGCGCGCGATATCCGGCAGTGCGAAGCGCAGGCGAAGGTCGATATCGTCGTATTCGCCGTCCGTCACCAGCACGCTGCCGGACCGTCCCGCCACGCGGATCCGCTCGCCGCGCAGCGCCGCCGAGCGGCGTTCGGGCATCATGAGCATTTCCGCGCCGTGGGCAAAGCTCATTTCATTTTTGAATTCAAACCATGCGGAGTGGATTGTTCGCATAGGCGCGCTCCTTTCGTGTCGGGGGTATTGTAGCGCGCAAGCTGTGTCGCCGTGTGTCGGCGGGCGTTTCGGGCAAAAAAATCCCCTTCCGCAAAGACGGAAGGAGGGACTGCCGACGAAGTCTACAATAGCAAGGAAGTTGACAAAAGCGACGCGCTTGTTGCTTCCTGCGTTGAAAAAAACGTTCCGATTCACCCAATGGGGGTGTCGGGGGTCGCAACCCCCGACGATCACTCCGCAGCGGCGGCGTGTACGCCGCGAGGACGCGGACCAAGTGTCCGCTTCCTTGCAGGTTTTGCGCCCGAAAACCGCGCAGCGGTTTTAGCAAAACCT
>JAFUAR010000037.1 GCA_017460585.1 Clostridia bacterium | reverse complement strand
CACCAAGTGAACGTGCACGCGCAATATCGATGGTAACCACAGTATTCGGAAACAAAACTAGTCCACGCAGTGGTATTACTGGAAGACGTTCGAAAGCTTGCTGATCTTTCATAATAAACTCAATGTGACCTCCAAATGTATTATGAACTATTATAAAGGCAAAGCGTTAAGAATCAACGCTTTCATAGGGGAGGTATTGTTTGAGAGTTGTGAAAACTAATTTGGAAAGATCAATTTGGTAAATCAAAGTATATAGTTACTTCAATTATTTCTTGACAATACACACTTTTTCTCCTACAATAACCATATGAAAACGCACTCGATCGCTGCGTTTCACTTTTCCAAAAAAAGAAGGAGTGTGAAGGTCCTGTATGGACGCAAACGGTACTCTTACCATCGCAATTTTAGTATTATTGGTTTTATGCTCTGCTTTTTTTTCATCCGCTGAAACTGCTTATACCGCGCTAAATCAGGTTCGGCTCAAAAATATGGCTGCTTCCGGAAACAAACGCGCCGAAAAGGTTTTATCGCTTGCAGAAAATTACGATAAACTCATTTCCAGTATTTTAATTGGCAATAATATTGTAAATATACTTGCCAGCGCGCTGGCGACAGTGTTTTTTGTACAAATGCTTGGCAGTTCCGGCGTAACCGTATCTACCATCGTCATGACGATTGCAGTACTACTCTTTGGCGAAGTAACACCCAAAACCATTGCAAGGATACTTTCAGATCGATTGGTCTTTATTTTCTATCCTGTGCTCAATTTTATAGTACATTTATTGACTCCTCTTAATTTCCTGATGGGACAGTGGCAAAAGCTTATTGGCAAGCTCGTGAGGCGCGGGGATGGACCCTCCGTAACCGAAGAAGAGCTCATCACCATGGTGGAAGAAGCGGAAAGCGACGGTGAAATTGACGAACACGAAAGCGAATTGATTCGCTCCGCAATTGAGTTTAACGACATTACGGTCGAAGACATACTGACTCCCCGTGTAGAAATTACTGCTGTACATATTCATGATTCTACAAAGGATATTGCCGCCAAATTTGCCGAAAGCGGATATTCTCGTCTTCCTGTGTACGAGGATAATATGGACGATATCGTGGGTATATTGCATGAAAAAGATTTTTATCGCAACCGAAGTCATCTTAGCGTGGCTCAAATGATGCGTAAACCCATCTGTGTATTGCCCAGTACTCGTTTGAGCGATATGCTCAAGCTCCTGCAGCGCTCCAAATCGCATATGGCTGTTGTAGTAGACGAATATGGCGGGGTAACGGGTATTGTGACACTGGAGGACATACTGGAAGAATTGGTAGGAGAAATTTGGGATGAACATGATGAAGTAGTCGAAGAATTCCAGAAGCTTCCAGATGGTAGCTGGCGCGTAGAATGCAGCGCTGGACTCGATGATTTTCTGGAACTATTTCAATTGGATAAGGAATATGATTCCGTCACAGTTAACGGCTGGGTTTTGGAGGAAATCGGTGCGTTTCCACAACCCGGCGATACGTTTGAATGTGAGAACCTGCACGTAACCATAGAACGCGTAGATAAGCGCCGCGTAGAGCAGATTCGCGTTGAAGTCAATTCCAAGCAATTGGAGGAGCAATAGTGGAAATAAACAATCTAAATGTGTGCTCTACAGTGCTTCAAACCGCTAATACACTCTCACTTTCAAATGAGTTGATTCGAGCGCTTGAAACTCTATCTATAGCGGATTGGGATGAAGTGAGTGAACTGTATACCGCGCTTACCTCGAATAATTTTGCTATTGATATGGAGACAATCTCTGTATCGCAGATGAAAAGTGAAAACGGTCCTCTTCGATTGCTTGGAACGGCATTGCTGCAAGCTCACTTCGCTCATAAAATCTATTCAGCAAATGGTATTCCCGATCCAATCTGGCACGATACATTTTTTGATATATCCATCTGGTGTGACAATTGCAAAACAAAGAATGGGCGCATTGGGCTCGAAAACATCGCATGGCTGCAATATCACTCCAAATTAGAATTGTTCCGTTTGGGAAGACTTCAATTTCAAATGGCTAAACTGATGTTTCCTCATTACATTCCTCCCAAGAACTTTGAATCACAAGGAATTCATGCTGGTGATTCTGTGCTCATGCTTCATATCCCACAGGGAAAACCGCTTACTCCAAATGACTGCGACCAATCGCTTATGCACATTCGGGCATTTTGTCGAGCGTTTTTTCCAGAATATGCCGACGTACCGATATTATGCGAATCATGGCTTCTCTATCCCAACAATCAGCTATTTATGACTCCAAACTGCAATATATTGTCTTTTGCAAGTCGATTCAAATTACTTGGAATAATGGAAAACCCTTCGCAGGCAATAGAGCGCATTTGGTCATGGAGTAATTCACCTATTGATGAGCTTGCAGAGAAAACTACACTCCAACGGACCGCGAAACAATACCTTCAATCCGGCGGCAAATTGGGGGAAGGTTTTGGTTTACTCCGTGCGAGATAATTAATTTCGTCCCGATCCAGTAGAATGAATCGGGACGATCTATTTCAATGTGAGTGGTGTCTATAAGCCGAGTTCTGTATTGGACGATCATCTATCTTGACCTAAAGTTGCCATTAGGTTCCAGCGATTACCCGGAAGCGTGACGGGCAGCCACATATACTTCCCTATCAATCTTGCACCAAATGGGGTTTACAGAGCGGACAAGTCGCCAAGCCGCTGGTGAGCTCTTACCTCGCCTTTCCACCCTTACGCCCTTGCGGACGCGGTATATCTCTGTTGCACTTTCCTTGAAGTCGCCTCCACCGGCAGTTAACCGGCATTCTGCCCTGCGGTGCTCGGACTTTCCTCAGACTTGCGCCTGCGATCGTCTGGCATCCTCACATTTGAAACCGAAATTAATCCTCTGCGTAGATAATTCTACCACAGTTGTCGCATTCCACTATTTTATCTTTATCCTTAAGCACTAACATGGTCGCGCTCGGGAGTGACATAAAACAACCACTGCACTGCCCGTTGATCAGCCGTGCCATCGGAGGCGTACAATGCTGTTTGATCGCATGATAGCGTTCCAAAAGTTTTGCATCTACGCGCTTCGCCTCCTGCTCGATGTTAGCGCGCATTTGGTTTAGCTTTTCGCTGTCTGATTTGAACTCCACATCGTATTGTTTTTTGAGCTGATCATACTCAACCTTTGTCTTCGCTGCACGAACACGAATTTCCTTTTGTTGGCGATCCCTATTCTCAGAATCCTGACGCATCTTCTGCAGCTCATGTTCGTAACGCGTAAGCGTATTCAGCAGTTTTTTCACAGCTTCCATCTTCTGTGCTGCGTCGTCCGCGTCTTTAGGCGGATTGGTTTCAATATCCGCTAAGAGCCCATTCAGCACCTTTTCAAGGCGAACGGACTCATCGCCAATCGCTTCTAAGCGATCTTTCATTACGCTGATGTCGCTTTCCAACTTTTTCATGTTGGTCTGCTGTTCCATCAGAAAATTACGCTGTTTGATCAGCTTTTGCCGATTTTCAGATTGGCGCATCTTCGCCTCAAAGCGATCCGCATCCATATCCACCTGCATAAACTGCCACAATGCGTCCAGCTGCATATCGTTTTCCTCCTCAATATATCACAGAAACAGCATCGCAGTGCTGCATATTACATCTATATCCAATTGTACTCCCTTTGCAGAGCGTTGTAAAGCACCCGTAAGATAAGAAATAGAAGGTTTTTCAGTGGCAGCATGACCCGCTTCCAATATGCATAAACCGCCTGCAAGGGCATCCATCGCTTTATGATAGCTCATCTCTCCCGTAATGAATACATCGGCTTCATGCTGTAGAGCTTGCGCAGCGTAATCTTCACCCGCACCGCCGAGCACCGCAATGGTATGAACCAAACGATCGGGCGAACCGTAGACACGTCCCACACCACCCAGTCGCTCTTCAACTCGTTTGGTAAAATGATCCAACCGAACAGGCAAAATCTCACCTAGAATCATGCCATGTTCCAATGGCTTTTGATTGAACAAATTAAGTACGTTTGCCAACGCATCGTTTACACCAGGATGGACATTATCAAAATTAGTATGCATAGCGTAAAGTGCCAACTCATTGCGGATGAGATCGCATAGCAATCTTCCCTCGCCATCGGTTTCGTTTAGATTTTTTCGTCCTCGAAACATAATGGGATGGTGAGTAACAATCATCTGCGCATCTTTGGCAATCGCTTCATTGATAACTCCTTCATTCAATTCCAACGCACAAAGAACGCGTTGAACTGCCGAATCTGGGTGTCCTGCAAGCAGTCCTACGTTATCCCATTCTTCTGCGAGATCTATTGGAGCAATCTGCTCAAGGAGCGAAACGATAGCACGTACCGTTGTCATTTGAAATCCAAAGCCTCCCAAATTTCCAGCTCACTTTTTAAGCGATTGATTTCTGCTCGATCGTTTCCGCGGATTGCACCATCCAATGCTTTTTTTGCTACGCGAATTCGGAACGCACGCCATATATTGCGTTCCGGCGAGGGAGTGCGGCATAGCACCGGACCGATCTCTCGTTCGAAATCTGTAAGCTTCTGAACACCTCTCACGGCTTCAATGAGTACATAGCAACGTTTGTGGTCGACCACTACTCGTTCATCCACAATGCGAAAACCTGTCGCGCAAAGGTGTCCACGTAACTCCGGATGACCGACATTGGCGCCGAGCAGTAGTCTTGCCGAACCAATTCGAGCTTGACCACGCGCCAAAATACCCGCGATTGTATCGCCGCCCATGCCGGAGATCACGATCGCATTCACTGAATCTGACAACCCATTCAGACCATCGCCGATCCAGAAACTCGCATTTTGCTCATATCCAAGCATTCGTACAAGCCTTCGCGCCTTTTCCAGTGAAACATCTGAAATATCTCCAAACCATGCTCTTTGCACCCAGCCACGCTGCAATAGATATGCTCCGAGTCGTCCGTGATCACAACCGACATCCGCAAACGACTGAACCTTTCCTACCATTTCGGCAAGAGTGGTAAGGCGTGCATCCAGTGAAATGCGCTTGTCAGTCATCATCAATCCAGAGAATCCTTGAGCTTGCGGGAACGACTCGGATGGCGAAGCTTACGCAACGCCTTGGCCTCGATCTGGCGAATGCGTTCACGGGTAACTTTGAATTCCTTGCCAACCTCTTCCAATGTTCTTGCGCGCCCGTCCTCTAAACCGAAGCGCAGTTTAAGTACCATTTCCTCGCGAGGCGTCAGTGTGCTAAGCACGCTCATTAACTGCTCCTTGAGCATGGTAAAAGCTGCGGCATCTGCCGGAGCGGGCGCATCTTCATCGGGAATAAAGTCGCCCAGATGGCTATCTTCTTCTTCGCCGATTGGGGTCTCCAACGACACAGGTTCTTGCGCTATTTTAATGATCTCGCGTACTTTTTCAACGGGAATACCCATCTCATCCGCGATTTCTTCCGGAAGCGGCTCGCGACCATATTCCTGCAAAAGCTGTCTGGAAACGCGAATTAATTTATTAATGGTTTCTACCATATGCACTGGAATACGAATGGTTCGCGCCTGATCTGCGATAGCGCGAGTAATCGCCTGACGAATCCACCACGTAGCGTAGGTAGAGAACTTATATCCCTTACGATAATCAAACTTTTCCACCGCTTTGATCAAACCAAGATTTCCTTCTTGAATTAAATCCAAGAAAAGCATCCCCCTACCCACATAGCGCTTGGCGATGGAAACTACGAGACGAAGATTCGCCTCGCTCAATTGGCGTTTGGCATCCTCGTCGCCTTCTTCCATTCGTTTCGCCAGTTCAATCTCCTCTTCCGCAGTCAGCAGCGGAACCTTTCCGATCTCCTTTAAGTACATACGAACAGGATCGTCTATGGAAATGCCCTCCGGCACGGAAATGTCAATTTCTTCTTCCTCAACCTCGTTTAATACGGCAGGTTCCGGCACAGACTCCTCTTTTACAACTTCAATATTGAGTTCCTGAAGCGTATCTAGTATACGATTGAATTGATCTGCTTCCAATTCTATATCCGCAAGCTGTTCTACAATTTCTTTGTAGGTCAGAACGCCCTTACTCTTTCCCGTCTCAATCAATTCGCTGATATGGGTCTTCATGGCTTCCATGGTTTCGTTGTTCATTTCAATCACTCCTTAAGCGTCCGTGGCCTGATTGATTGCGGCAATTTGTTGATATAGAGCTTTTCTTTGCTCCGCGTCCATACTGCCGATTTCCGGTTGAATTTGATTTGCGCGACTATCCATGCGTCCTTTGCGCAGTTCGCGAATACAGCCTTCCGCCATACCTATTGCTTCTTCCGAGCTTTCCGGTATCGGATCATAGCTGAAGGCTTGTGTAGCGAGGTTTCTTAGAACTTCGTCATCAATTCGTTCCAATATTTGCACCGGCGTTTCTCCAGATAGCAGCTGAGAAGCCCAATTGCGCGTGTATTCACTGGAAAAATCCTCCAACCGTACCATATCGCGAGGCAATAAACCTCGTGCCAGCATAGAGAGCAGTGCGCTTTCGGAAGAAACGATCTCCGGTGCAGACGAATCGCCATTACTTCTCCTGCGAAACGGTACACCCGTTTTTGTCGTAATACCCGAAGATTGAATTTG
>JAFUAR010000416.1 GCA_017460585.1 Clostridia bacterium | reverse complement strand
GCCTTCTGCTTGGGAGAACTCACCCATTCGCCCACATCCACGAACATTTCCATTTCATTGTTGCCGCACCAAAGTCCCAGCGAGGGATGGTGGCGCAGGCGGCGAATATTGTCCTTTAGCTCTTCCACAATATTCTCTTCGAATTCATCGGTCAACTCGTATACGGCGCAGGCGAACATAAAGTCCTGCCATACCAAGAGACCCAGCTCATCGCAAGCGTCGTAGAACCAATCGTCCGGATAGTAGCCGCCGCCCCATACGCGCACGGCGTTGAAATTCGCCGCCTTGCAATCCTCCAGCAACTTGCGGGTGCGCTCCGGCACCACGCGGCGCAGTATATTATCCTCGGGAATGTAGTCCGCACCCATTGCGAAAATGGACACGCCGTTCACATTGGTTTCGAAGCTTTCGCCCCACTCGTCCTTCACGCGCTTCATGGTCATAGTGCGCAGACCGATACGGCGCTCCCAAGTATCCAGCACCTCGCCGTCTGCAATGAGCTCCGCGCGCACCGAATACAACGGCTGCTTGCCGTAACCGTTGGGCCACCAAAGCATGGGGTTCTGAATTTCGATCGGCTCGTCCGTAGATTCGAACGTCTGCCCGTCCGGCGCCGTCACGGTATAATGCACGGAATACTCCGGCTCCATGCACTCGCACAGTCCCGTATAGCTTTCAAACTCAGCGTCAAAGCTCAAAGTGACCGCGCCGTCCTCGTGCTCCTGATGCACGTATACGCTGGTCATGCGCGCGGTCTGCACGCTGACCAAACGGATATCGCGCCAAATTCCCGCGTCGGGCAGTCTCGGGCCCCAATCCCAGCCGAACATACAGTGCGCCTTGCGCAGGTGCGGGAAGCCGATGGTCGCGTCGGAAGAGCCCTCCGCCTTGCACTTGGCGTAAGCTTCCTTCACATAGCGATTGGGTGAATGGAAGGTGATCTCGATGGTATTCGTACCCTCGCGCGATACCTCCAGCACATCTACCACCCATGTTCTATGCATATTGTCCGCTTCCAGCACACGCTCGCCGTTGACCAAAACGGTCGCCACGGTATCCAACCCATCGCACTCCAGCAGCAGCGCGTCGCACTCCAAATCCTCGCCCGACAATTCATAGGTGCGGGTATATACGTAATCCTTCTCCATCAGGTCGAACGCGTCCAATTCGTTCGCGCGCCAATATGGATCCTCCATTTTGCCCGCATCGAGCAAATCCGCATATACCGACCCGGGTACAGTAGCGCAAAGCCATTCTTCTTCACCCACAGGGCGCATCTTCCACGCCCCGTTCAGAGATATTTTCCGATTCATCGCGTCTTCTCCTCTCGATTCCATCATTGACTGGTTTCCTTAAAATACGCTTCGATCTCTCGAAGGAATAGTTTACCGTATTCGCGTTTTTTCACAGCGCCTACTCCGCTCACATTGCCCATTTCATCCAGCGAGCGAGGCTTCTGCTGCGCAAGCGCGCGCAACGTACTGTCTGGAAATATCACATACGGCGGTATACTGCGCTCGGTGGAAAGCTTTTTACGCAGCAACCTCAGTCGGTCGAATAAATCGCGGTCAAAATCCCCCGTCGTTTTCGGAGCCGCACGCTTTTGCGTACGCGCCGCGCCCAGTATGCGCGCCTCGATGCGCATATCGCCGTTGAGCACATCCTCAGCGTACACACCCGCGCACAAAACCTGCAATTCCTCGCGACCAGCGCGCACCGTTTCGCTTTCCAACGCGCGCATATCGAGCATTCGATCAATCACGGCGGATAATTCCGCCGCGCTCATCTCCCGCAGCGCGCCGTAACCCAGCAGCCTATCCAGCCGGTGCTTTTGAATGCGCTCATTTTCCGAACCGCGCGCAACGTCGATGAGGAGCGTGCGCCCACAGGAAAACGGCATTTGTTCCATAAGCCGAAGTATCGCGGCCGCCGCGTCCGTTCGATCGACCATCTGCGGCGGATTGAGGCAATTTACGCAGAAGCCGCATTGCTCCTTGGGCTGCTCGCCAAAATACCGCAGCAGCTGGCTGCGCAAACAGCCCGTGGTTTCACAGTAGCGCACCATAGCGCCCAGACGCTCTTTTGCATTGCGCTGCACTGCGCGCAGCGCGTCGCCCTCCAGCCCAGCCTCCTCGCCCATATGGTCAATAAAAAACTGCTGGGTCACGATATCCTGCTTTCCGTACAGCATATGGCAGTCCGCTCGCTCGCCGTCGCGCCCCGCGCGTCCCGCCTCCTGGTAGTAGCTCTCCAGATCGCCTGGCATATTATAATGAATCACAAACCGCACGTTCGATTTGTCAATTCCCATGCCGAATGCGTTCGTCGCCACCATTACCATGCGGCGATCGTACGTGAAATCCTCCTGATTCTGCCGCCGTTCTTCCTCGGAAAGTCCCGCGTGATATCGCGTTGCCGATATGCCCTTTTCCAGCAGCAGCTCGTGAACCGATTCCACTTTTTTGCGCGTCGCGCAGTACACTATGCCCGGAAATCCATCGTAGCACCTAAGCAAACGGATGAGCTCCGCATCCTTCTTTACGCCCGTCGAAACGCTGAAATACAGGTTGGCACGGTCAAAACCGTTCACCTGCTCGAAGGGCTCCTGCAATTCCAGCAGCGCGCGAATCTCCTTGCGGACCCGATCTGTCGCGGTCGCGGTGAACGCGCCAACCACGGGGCGCGTGGGAAGCGCGCGAATAAAGCTTGGAATTTCCAGATAGCTCGGGCGAAAATCCTGCCCCCACTGGGAAATGCAATGCGCTTCATCTACCGCCACCAAATCGATATTCGCCGCATACGCGAAATCCATAAATCGCTCAGTCGACAATCGCTCCGGCGCCACGTAAATCAGTCGATATTTCCCCGCCCGCGCGTTGCGAATCGCCGCCTGAAACTGACGCTCCGTGAGCGTACTGTTCAGGTACGCGGCGGGTATGCCCGCTTGCTTGAGCGCCTGCACCTGATCCTTCATAAGCGATATGAGCGGGGATATGATGATCGATATGCCGTTAAACATCACCGCAGGAATCTGATAGCACACCGATTTACCCGCGCCGGTGGGCATAATCGCCAGCGTATCGCGTCCGCCCAATATAGCGTTTACCACCTCACGCTGACCCAATCGGAAGTCGTCATATCCGAAGTAGCGTTTGAGCGCTTCCTCGGGCGATGCAGGTTTTTCTTCGACCGCCGCGGCAATATACTCCCCCTCCGGCTGAAAGCGCGGCACCTGCGCGCCGTTCACTTCGACCATCTCCGTCCACATACGCAGCGGACGAACCCAGACCCCGCGCTCTCCATACAGCGCGCGATACACGACCATGGGCTCCATCGTTTCGGAATGCGTGGCGATATGCAAAAGCTCGTATCTATTTCCCTTAAAATGTCGATATACGCCGGGCTTTGGCAGCTCCATATTCCGTCAATATCCCCTTTCGAGGCGTACCCTATTGCGTATGGGTTCACCCCGCATGACCGCTTGAATGTTGTATGCGGCAATTTGAATAATTCTATCGTGCGTTTCCTTTAAATGATACCCGCCTGAAATGTGCGGCGTAATCAGGCAATTGGGGCACTGCCACAACGGGTGGTCGGATGGAAGCGGCTCCGGATCGGTCACATCGAGTCCCGCGCCTCCAATCCGGTCGGATTGCAGCGCACGTGTCAGCGCGTCCGTATCGATGGCGGTACCTCGCCCCGCGTTGAGCACGATGGCGTTTTTGCGCAGCATCGCGATGCGCGCCTCGGAGAGCAGCCCGATGGTCTCCTTCGTTTCGGGCACGCTCATAAATACGATATCCGCGCCGGGCAGCAGCTCATCCAGCGCATCGGTCGTAGCGATTTTGTCGCAATAATCCGGGCATTCGCGTTTCGAACGGGTTATGCCGGTTATATGCGCGCCAAACGCCTTACAGCGACGGGCGAACTCGCCGCCGATGTCTCCCAGCCCGATCACCAGCACATTCGAACCATATACACCCTGCACGCTGCCCAGATCGTTCCACGCTCCGCTTTGCTGCTGATCGCGGTAAGCGAACAAGCGCTTCATAAGACCCAGCATTACCCCAAACATATGCTCGGAAATCGCCAACCCATATGCGCCGGAGGCGTTCGCCAGCAATAGATCGGGATGATCGCGAAGCAGGAGCGCATAGTCGCCCACTCCCGCGCTATTTAGCTGCAGCAAGCGAAGCTTTGGCGCGTTTTGCAGCCGCCCAATCGGCAGGTTGCCCACGATCACCTCCGCCTGTGCAATGAGATCATCATCTGGGTTGGAGGCGTAAATCACTGTCGCGCCGCTCGCAGCTTCCTCGAGCACACTACGGTGCGTTTCGAGCGCGGGCATGGTTACCAGTACGGTTGACATAGGCATATCTCCATATCTTCTTTTTTGTTACTGTTCAGCCTACGGCTTCACAGTAGGTGGACGGGGGACACGTCCCCCGCCACTACCACCCCCTAACAGGTTTTGCTGAAACCGCTACGCGATTTCCGGGCGCAAAACCTGCAAGGAAGCGGACACTTGGTCCGCGTCCTCGCGGCGTACACGCCGCCGCTGCGGATTGAATGTCGGGGGTTGCGACCCCCGACACTCCCATGGGTGGATAGTAACTCTTTTTTGCGTTTTTTGAATTGAAATTAATATACCACATTCCATAAAACGCGTCAATCAACGCGCGTTCCGCGAAAGAACCATTTTCTCAGGCACAAAGGTTAAATTTCAAATATGTAGAAAAAAAGGAAACCCAACCCGCAAAAGGGCTTTTCAAATCGCGTAAATTCTGATAAAATGGAAGCACTGTGGTATATAAGGCAATATTGTCTTTGACCAATACTGCATGGATTTCATTGCAGCAGAATACAATACAGGAGGAATATCTATGAAAGATTATCAGGCCCGCAACATCCGTAACCTGTCCGTTGTAGGGCATGGCAGCGAGGGCAAGACCACGCTTGTAGAAGCGCTGCTGTTCTCCGCCGGCGCCATCGACCGTCAGGGTCGCGTTGAAGATGGCTCCACCACTACGGACTACGATCAGGAAGAAGTCAGCCGTCATATTTCCATCTCGGCCGCCATGGCGCCGCTGGAGTGGAAGGAGACCAAGATCAATCTGATCGATATTCCCGGTTACTTTGATTTTGCGGGCGAGCAGGTTGGACCTCTGGCGGTCAGCGACGCCGCGCTGATCACCGTGGGTGCGGTTTCCGGTTTGAATGTAGGCGCGGAAAAGGCTTGGGCGCAGTGCGACAAGGCCGGCATTCCCCGCATGATCGTAATCAACCAGATGGATCGCGAGAACGCCAACTTCGACAAGGCGCTCACCACCATTACTGATAAATACGGCAGCCACATCGCCCCCATCGAGGTTCCGATTGTGGAAAATGGAAAGTTCACGGGCGTTGTTTGCATTCTGGAAAAGAAGGCGTTCGTGGGCGAGGGCAAAACCTTGAAGGCCGTGGATATTCCCGATTCCGTTGCCGATGAAGTTGAAAAGTGCCGCGAGGCGATTATGGAAGCCGCCGCCGGCGCGGACGACGACCTGATGATGAAATACCTTGAAGGCGAAGAGCTTACCGACGATGAGGTAATGCTCGGTCTGCGCAAGGGTATTGGCGACGGCACCGTTGTGCCCGTGGTTTGCTGCTCCGGCACCACGCGCGTTGGTATGGCGAAGCTGCTGGACAACATCATCGACCTCATGCCCTCCCCCGCCGGAAAGGTCGCGGTCGGTGTGAACCCCAAGACCGGCGACGAGGTGGAACGCGCCTGCGAAAACGACCAGCCGCTCTCTTGCCGCGTGTTCAAGACCATGGCCGACCCGTTCGTGGGCAAGCTCTCCCTGCTGAAGGTCATGTCCGGCGTGCTGACTCCCACCTCCGCGTTGTACAATGTCAACGCCGAAAAGGCGGAAAAGCCCGGCACCATCT
>JAFUAR010000415.1 GCA_017460585.1 Clostridia bacterium | reverse complement strand
GCCGACCGTATGCTGGCGCGCGAGGAAACCATGCGTTTGGGCGCGCTCGGGGATGCGCTTTCCCGCGCGTACCCTGTGAATCTATCGGGCGGATCCGATTCACAAATGCTGGATAACACGCTGGAATTCCTGAATATGAATGGGCTCAGCCTGCCGCTGTGCGGCATGGTATTGCTGCCGGAGCCATGGCAGGGACAATCCCGTAAGACTCCCTGGCGCGACCTGTACCGCTACTACGCCGCCATGATGGAGCCGTGGGACGGACCCGCCGCCGTGCTATATACCGATGGCGAACGCCTGTGCGCCTCGCTCGACCGGAATGGTCTGCGCCCCATGCGCTGCGCGCGGACGCGCGACGGGCGGCTAATCCTCTCCTCAGAGGCGGGCGTGCTGCATGAAGTAGACGGCGATATTGAGCGGCGCTGGCGCCTTCGCGCGGGCGATATACTCATGGCGGACCTGACGGACGGCAGCGTGACCGAAGGCGATGCGCTCAAGGCGCGGCTTGCCGCTCAATACCCCTACGCCCAATGGGTGCGGGAAGGCTATCTGCGACTGGAGGCGCTTCCGCCATCGCGCGAAGCGGTCGCCCTACCCTCGGGCGAAACGCTCAATCGCCTTTCTTTGGCGTTCGGCTATGCGTGGGAGGATATACGCGATTCGCTGCTGCCCATGGCGCGGGATGGCGGAGAGCCCATCGGCTCCATGGGCGCGGACGAGCCCATTGCCGCGCTCTCCCGCGTTCATCCTTCGCTGTTCAGCTATTTCAAACAGCGATTCGCACAGGTCACGAATCCGCCCATCGACGCGCTGCGCGAGCGCATCAAGACGGATTGCGCGGTTTTAGTGGGCGACGATGGCAATTTGCTGCACCCCGCCGCCGAAAACTGCCGCGTATTGGAGCTCCCTTCGCCCATATTGACCCGCGAGGAGCTCTCACGCATCCGTTCGCTCCACCAGACCGGCTTCAAGGTGGGCGAGATTTCGCTGTTGTACGATCGCGAAGCGGGCATGCAATGTGCGCTGAACGCGCTCTTTGAACGCGCGGACGCGCTCCACTCAAACGGTGTAAACATCATTATACTGACAGATCGCGCGCTTTCCCAGTCGCGCCCCGCGTTGCCCAGCCTACTGGCGGTTTCGGCGCTGGAGCAGCACTTGGTGCGCACGAAGCAGCGCACGGGCGTTTCTGTAATACTGGAAAGCGGCGAACCTCGAGACAGCCATCAGGCGGCGCTGCTCATCGCCTACGGCGCTCGCGCCATTCAGCCTTGGCTGGCGCACGCGCACATCGCCAATCTCTGCGCCAGCGGTGAAATCGACAAGCCGGCGGAGCGCGCCATTGCGGATTATGACAAGGCGCTGACCGACGGCGTGCTGCACATTGCCAGTAAAATGGGCGTTTCCACCCTGCAAGCGTACCAAAGCGCGCAGCTGTTTGAGTGCGTAGGGCTAAATGAAGATCTGGTAGAGGCATACTTCACCAATACGCCGAGGCACCTAAGCGGCATTTCACTCGCCGCCATCGAGCGGGATACCCTTTGGCATTTCGATCGCGCTTGGCATAACGCAGACGCCGCGCTCGATTCCTTGGGAAGGCATAAGCTGCGCACGGGAGAAATGGCGGAAGAACACCTATACAGCCCTGAAATTATCCACGCGCTGCAGCAAGCGGTATGGAATGATGATTTCGCGCAGTTCGCGAATTATTCCCGTCTCGTTTCCCAAAATGGACCGCGCACGCTGCGGGGACTTATGCGCATTGCTTATGAAAAGCGTTCGCCCATTCCCATAGAAGAGGTGGAACCCGCGGAGCGCATCGTTCGCCGCTTCAAGACCGGCGCGATGAGCTACGGCTCGCTCTCGCGGGAAGCGCACGAGTGTTTGGCAAGGGCAATGAACGCCATCGGCGGAAAATCCAATACCGGCGAGGGCGGCGAGCTTCCGGAGCGCTTTGGCACGGAGCTCAACTCCGCAATAAAACAGGTCGCTTCGGGACGCTTTGGCGTAACGCTTCCATACCTGCGTTCCGCCGACGAAATTCAAATTAAAATGTCGCAGGGCGCAAAACCCGGCGAGGGCGGACATCTTCCCGGAACAAAGGTATCGCCGCAGGTCGCCAGAACGCGCTGCTCCACGCCCGGCATATCGCTCATTTCTCCGCCCCCGCATCACGATATCTACTCCATTGAGGATCTGGCGCAGCTCATATACGACTTGAAGTGCGCCAATCCTCAGGCGCGCGTCAACGTAAAGCTGGTCGCTCAAAGCGGCGTAGGCACAGTCGCCTGCGGCGTGGCGAAGGCGGGCGCGCAGGTCATTCTCATTTCCGGAGGCGAAGGAGGCACCGGCGCGGCGCCGCTCACCTCCATTCACGGCGCCGGATTGCCGTGGGAGCTGGGGCTTGCGGAAGCGCACCAGACGCTCTGCAAAAACGGACTGCGCAGTATGGTACGATTGGAAACCGACGGAAAACTGATGACCGGTCGAGACGTCGCCATCGCCATGCTGCTCGGCGCGGAGGAATTCTCGTTCGCCACCGCTCCGCTGGTCGCCATGGGCTGCCGCATGATGCGCGTGTGCAATTTGGATACCTGCCCCTTCGGCATCGCCACTCAAAATCCTGAGCTGCGCCGGCGTTTTAAGGGACAGCCCGAATACGTGATTCGCTTTATGCGGATGGTCGCGGAAGAGCTTCGCGAAATACTCGCCAAACTCGGCGCGCGCAGCGTAGACGAGCTTGTGGGGCGCGGCGACCTGCTCGAACAGTCCACAGAATCCCCTCTGTGTCTGGACGAACTGATCGGTCTCAATCTTCACTGTCGATTCGATCCCACCGCGCTGTACGACTTCAAGCTGGAATCGCGACTAGATCAGAGCGACCTAGCGATAGATCGCAGGCTGTACAATACCGACCGGAGCTTTGGCACGCTGCTGGGTTCGCGGCTTTTCGAACGCTATGGCGAACATATTCCGCACTGCCGCCTCCATCTCGAAGGCTGCGGCGGGCAATCGTTCGGCGCGTTCCTGCCAAAGGGCGTGTGCCTGACGCTCGCTGGCGAAGCAAACGACTATTTGGGCAAAGGGCTATCCGGAGGCACCATCGCGGTATGTCCGCCTAATCATACGCAATGGTCCGAAGGGGACGCGCTCATCGGAAACGTGGCGCTCTTCGGCGCGACGGGCGGGCTGTGCTGCGTCGCCGGTACGGCGGGCGAGCGCTTCTGCGTGCGCAATTCCGGCGCAACCGCCGTTGTAGAGGGTGTGGGCGATCACGGCTGCGAGTATATGACCGGAGGGCGCGCCGTCATTCTTGGACCCATCGGCGACAATTTTGCCGCGGGTATGTCCGGCGGCATCGCCTATGTGCTGGACGACGCGCAGAATATCGATTCGCGCGTCAACCGCGATATGGTGGAAATCCATGCGGTATCCACCGCTCGCGAGCGCGACGAGCTAAGGCGCTTGCTGGAAGCGCATGTTCAGCTCACGCAATCGGCGCGGGCGGCGGCGCTGCTGGAGCGCTTCGAGGAATCCGTTCAACGCTTTAAAATGATTCTGCCTGTTGAATACAAGCGGCTTTTACAGGAGGTGAGCACATGGGAAAGCCCACTGGATATTTAGAGTACCGCCGCGTGGAAAACCCCTTCCGCGCGGAGCTCGACCGCCTGCGCGATTATAACGACCTGCACGAGGCGCTTCCCACACAGCTGCGCCATATACAGGCATCCCGCTGCATGGGTTGCGGCGTACCCTTCTGCCAGTCGCACTACGGTTGTCCGCTCCACAATCTCATTCCGGAATGGAACGACCTGCTCTGTCGCGGCAGAGAACGGGAGGCGCTCGCGCGACTAATCAAAACCGCGAGCTTTCCCGAATTTACAGGGCGCGTATGCCCCGCGCTGTGCGAAAAGGCGTGCAACCTGTCTACGGAAGGCGCGAGCACCAACCGCGACAACGAGCTGTATCTCATTGAGGAAGGTTTTCGACGGGGCTGGATTGCGCCCAAACCGCCAGCGCGGCGCAGTGGAAAGCGCGTAGCAGTCATTGGTTCCGGTCCCTCCGGACTGGCGGCAGCGGATCGCCTGAACCGAATGGGGCACAGCGTCGTCGTCATAGAGCGCGCCGATCGTCCGGGCGGGCTGCTCACCTATGGTATACCAAACATGAAGCTGCCCAAGGAAATCGTGGCGCGCCGCATCCGTTTCATGGAAGCCGAAGGCGTTCAATTCCTGTTGAATACCCATGCCGATCCCGAGCTGCTCGACGAATTCGACGCGACGATACTCTGCGGCGGCGCGCGGAGGGCACGGCGGCTGAACGTGCCCGGGGAAGAAATGGGAGGCGTATGCCTCGCGGTCGATTTCCTCACGGAAAATACCAAAGCGCTGCTTGAACGCCGCGCCCCTACAATTTCCGCTCATGGAAAGCGCGTAATCATAGTCGGCGGAGGCGATACCGGAAACGACTGTGTAGGCACCTGCCTGCGGCAGGGCTGCGCCGATCTGATCGAACTGGAAATGATGCCCGCCGCCCCGCGCTTACGAGCAAACGACAATCCATGGCCGGAATGGCCGCGCACGCTACGCACCGATTACGGACAGCTCGAATGCGCACAGGTATTCGGACGAGATCCGCGTCTGTTTGAAACCACAATATTGCGCCTCCATCCGAACGGCTCGGGCGATATCGAGCGCGCGACCATCGCAAGGCTGAAAAGACAACCGGATGGCAAACTCGCTCCCATAATGGATACCGCGCGCGAGGTTGGGTGCGAACTGTTGATCATCGCCGCGGGATTTCTGGGCTGTGAGGCGGAAACCGCGGATGCATTCGAAGTGAAGCGCACGCCGCGCGGCTACCCGGAAACTCTGAATCAGTCGCACCAGATCCGCGATCGCCTGTTCACCGCCGGAGACTTTCGCACAGGACAATCGCTAGTGGTACGCGCCATCGCGGATGGACGCGCCTGCGCCGATGAGGTAAACGTGTATCTCATGAAAAAATAGCGCTTCCAAAAACCGCCTCATTGCGAAATATGAAGGAATATGCTAGTATATTGCTCGGCATCATTCCTCTACGCAAGGAGGCGGTTTATTATGAAGCGTTGGTGTGTATTGATTCTGGCAGGCTTGCTGCTTCTGAATGCGGCGGCGCTGAGCGAAGCGCAGAGTGTATACGGCGAATGGTACGCCGAGGTATTCGGCTTT
>JAFUAR010000414.1 GCA_017460585.1 Clostridia bacterium | reverse complement strand
CTGCGATCATGTCCATTATTGTGTACGTGCTGTTGAGCAAGACTACGCTGGGTTATGAGTTGAAGGCGTGCGGTGCGAACCGCTACGCCGCGCGTTATGCCGGTATTCGCGATCGCCGCAATATTGTTTTGACCATGGCGATGGCGGGCGCGCTTGCTGCGGGCGGCGCGGCGCTCTATTATCTATCCGGCAATACCGAGTTCTTCTGGAACACCTATCAGTCGCTCCCTGCAGAGGGCTTTAGGGGCATTCCGGTTGCGCTGCTAGCGGTCAACCATCCCATCGGGGTAATTTTTGCAGCTACGTTTATGTCCATGCTGGATATCTGCGGTCAGCAGTTGACCAACCTCACTGCCTTCAATGAATATATTACCGATGTAATTATCGCGGTCATTGTTTATCTAGCGGCGTTTATGCTCGTTATCAAGCTGTGGCTCACCAAGGCGCGCAAAAATCGCGGCAACCGTTCCGGAAAGGGGGAAGCGTAAGTGGCATTCCTGATTCGTCAAACGCTGGTATACGCGGTACCGCTCATGCTCGTCGCGCTGGCGGGCGTGTACGCGGAGCGCAGCGGCATTATCAATCTTGCACTGGAAGGTATTATGATCTTCGGCGCGTTTATGGGCGTGTTGTTCGTGCGTCAGGTGCAGCAATGGGGCTGGTTTGCGCAGGCATACGCGGATAAGGCATATGCATCGCTGCAATTGTTCGCGCTGCTGGCGATGATATTCTCCGCGGTATGCGGTGCGTTGTTTTCAGTATTGCTGGCATTTGCGGCAATCA
This sequence comes from Clostridia bacterium, assembly GCA_017460585.1. Taxonomy (GTDB): domain Bacteria; phylum Bacillota; class Clostridia; order Christensenellales; family Aristaeellaceae; genus Faecivicinus. The sequence goes on along the minus strand of JAFUAR010000414.1, from coordinate 8,824 downwards.
ATTTGCGCGCGGATCAGACTATTGGCGGCACGGCGCTCAACCTGCTCGCGCCTGCGCTGGTGCTGTTTTTCATTCGAATTATCGCCAACCAAAATACCATGAATATGTACGAAGGCGACGCGGCGAGCTGGTTCATGCTAAAAAAAGCCATGTTTGGCTATGGCAAGAAAGAAGACATGAGCTTTTTGGGTTCTACCTTCGTGGATAAGGTGTATGTCGCAACGTATATTTGCATATTGGTGTTCATCATCATGTCCGTCATATTGTACAAAACTCGCTTTGGTTTGCGCCTTCGCTCCTGTGGCGAAAATCCTCAGGCGGCGGATTCACTGGGTATCAACGTAGTAAAAATGCGCTACTCCGGTACCGTCATTTCCGGCGCGCTGGCTGGCATGGGCGGTTTTGTATATGTGCTGACGACCGCCAATTGCTCCGCAAACGGCGATGTGGCGGGCTTCGGTTTTCTGGCCTTGGCAGTTATGATTTTTGGCAACTGGAAGCCGGGCAATATTTGCGGCGCGGCGCTGTTGTTCGGTTTGTTCAAGTGTATTGCTGCCTCCTATAGTACGCTGGATATCAACGGCGACGGCGTGTATTTCTTGAAGGATCTTGGCATGAATGCCAATTTGTACCGTATGCTGCCTTATGTAATTACGCTTGTGGTGCTGGCGTTTACCTCGAAGAGCTCCAGAGCGCCTAAGGCGGAAGGTATTCCCTACGATAAGGGAAGCAGGTAGATCTATTTCCATTCAATTTAACGAAGCGGTTTCGTTCGCGGAGCCGCTTTTATTTGGGAAAAGAGGAAAAATGTATGTGGAACCTATCATCACAAATATTCGATCTTACGGAAGATGTACTCAAGCGCAAGTGGGCGGGAGATTTCGATGGGGAGATCGAACTGATTGACGCGATGCTCGCGCGCGATCTTCCGCAATTTCTGAAAGAACGGTTAGAATTTGAACGCGATGTAGCTCTTGCATTGCCCAAACAGTATCCCTATACGCGTAAGGAAGCGTTGGCGAAGGTGCGCGCGCTCATACCGGATTTTACCATGGATGAGCTGGATGCGCTCGAGTTGAATCGAGTGATTGAGTATATCTATGTGCGTGGAGAAAAGCGTTACCATACCAGCTTTCTGGATACTATGCTCAAGGTCGATGTGGATTGTGCGCATCGGGCAGGTCGAACGCAGAGCGATGCGGCTTCCGAAGTGGATAAAGCGATCGAAATTATGAAGCGAGAAGGTGTGCTTGCGTATCGAATCACCATACGGGAAATGCTGAAAATTGACGAACAGAGCTTTATTCCAAACGCCGAAGTGCGCTGCTACCTGCCAATTCCCAAAGTATGCGCGCAGCAATCGGACATTACCGTGCGTACCGATGGTGCACAGATTGCCTCGGATACAGCGCCGCAGAGAACCGCATATTTTCAAAGGCATTCTAGTGAGAATTTGCCCTTTGAGGTGGAATTTAGTTACGTCAATCGCTGCAAATATATTGATCTATACGCAGGTGAGAAGGTCGATTCCGTACTTTATCCCAATGAACCCGCCCCTACGGACGATGATTTGAGCGAACAGCTGCCTCATATCGCTTTTACGCCCTTCCTTCGTGCGCTGGCGGCGGAGCTTCGCGGAGATGAATCGGACCCGCTCGCGATCGCACGCAGGTTTTATGATTACATCACTCAGCAAATTCGCTATTCCTATATGCGCTCTTATGCGCTGATTGAACGGCAGGCGGAGTATTGCGCGCTCTCGGGCAAGGGAGATTGCGGCATACAGGCGCTTTTGATGATTGCGCTTTGCCGCATTTCCGGAATTCCTGCCCGTTGGCAGTCGGGCTGGGAGGTCAATTCCAAGAGTGCGGGCTGCCACGATTGGGCGCAAATATATCTGGAGCCGTACGGCTGGGTATTTATCGATCCCAGCTATGGCGGAGGGGCGCACCGCAACGGCGACGAAGCAAGGCGTAGGTTTTACTTTGGCAATCTTGAGCCTATGCGCATGGTCGCAAACAGTCGCTATCAAACACCTTTTATCCCTTTGGAAAACTGGAACCGCGTCGATCCCTACGATAATCAGGAAGGTGAGGTTAGTATTAACGGTGTGGGGCTTCAAGAGGGAGCGTTCCATACAGAATTCAGAACGTTGAAGCTGGAGAGAATAGAATAATGAAAAGCGCGGGCTCGATTCATGACCGAGCCCGCGTTGAATGATAAGCGAGTATTATTTAATCCTGAATTCGCTCAAAGTCGTCCGCGCCATGCTTACACAGCGGGCAAACGAAATCTTCCGGAAGCGTATCGCCTTCGTACACATAGCCGCAGATCTTGCAGACCCAACCCTTCTGCTTTTGCAGTGCCGCAGGCTTGGGCTTGACGTGATCGAAGTAATAGGCGTAGGTCAGCGAAGGCGTGTTGTTCAGTACCTTGCCTTCGGTTACATCCGCGACAAACAGCGTGTGCGTGCCATAATCGTAGGTCTGTATCACCTTGCCAGAAAGGAACGCGTTCGTGTATGCGGTCAGATAAATTAGACCGTTTTCACTGCGGGCGATGGGATCAAATCCGGCAAATTTGTCCACCTCGCGTCCGGTCTGGAAGCCGAAACGCTCAAATACGCTGAACGGAGCGTCCGTGGAGAGTATGGATACATTAAACGTACCCGTTTTCATAATTAGATCGTGCGTATGGTTCGCCTTGTTCACAGCGATCGAGATACGGTTCGGCGTGCTCGTAATCTGGGTAACGGTATTGATAATGCAGCCGTTGTCCTTGCCATCCTGCGCGCTCAATACGAATAGACCGTAGGAGAGTTTGAACATACTGGAGGGTTCTACGCTGGCGGTATGATCGACCGCAGTCTCTTTCTTGGGCTGAACGGAGGAAGCTACGGCTTCCACCAGCCGATCAATATCGCTGAGCTGCGCTTCCTTGAGCGCGGATTTAATGGTGAGCGTCTCATCCAGAATGGTGCAATTCTTCAAACCAGATAGCAGACCGCGCATTAATCCGCCGGAAGTAGGCGCCCACGAGCCGTTTTCTACAATGGCGATGGTGCGGTTTTGCAGGTTATGCGCCACCAGATCATGCAAGGCAGTTTCCATGGTAACGAAAATACCGGCGTTGTAGGTGGTAGAGGCGAATATCAGGTGGCTGCAGCGGAATGCCTCGGAAACGATCCAAGAGGGATGTGTAGCAGATACATCGTATACCTTGATATTGCGAATGCCGCGATCCGCCAACTTAGAGGCGATGATATTTGCGGTGTTTTCAGTGTGCCCGTATACGGAGGCGTAAGCGATCATAACTGCGTTTTCCTCGGGCGTATAGGTGCTCCACTTCACATATTTTTCAATGAACCAACTAATGTCCTTGCGCCAAATCGGTCCGTGTAGCGGGCAAATCATGGAGATTTCCAGTGAAGAAGCTTTGCGCAGCAATGCCTGCACCTGCGTACCATACTTGCCCACAATATTGGTGTAATAGCGGCGCGCGTCCGCCAAATAATCTGTTTCAAAGTTGACCTGATCGGCGAACAGATTGCCGTTGATTGCGCCGAAGGTGCCAAATGCATCGGCGGAGAAAAGGATTTTGTCGGTCGTATCATAGCTGACCATGACCTCGGGCCAGTGTACCATGGGCGCCATCACAAAGGCAAAGGTATGCTTGCCGGTAGAAAGCGTGTCGCCTTCCTTGACGATCACGGTTTTGCCGTTCAAATCAAAGTCGAAGTACTGGGCGATCATTTGCTTCGTCTTGGCGTTGCAAACAATCTTGACGTCGGGGTAGCGCAATACCAAATCGCCAATGGTGGCGCAGTGGTCGGGCTCCATGTGGTTTACGATCAGGTAATCGAGCGATCTGTCGCCAAGCACGAAGCTCAGGTTCTCAAAAAACTGTTCGCTAATGCTGCGGTCTACGGTATCCAACAATACCGTCTTTTCATCCAGCAGTACGTAGGCGTTGTAGGAAACGCCGTTGGGAATGGGGTATACGTTTTCAAATAGTGCCAGTCTCCGGTCGCTGCCGCCTACCCAGTAGAGATCGGAAGTAATCTGTTTCGTACAATGCATAGGGGTTCGCCTCCTGTTCAACGGATGGTTTGATTATAACATGGAAACGCTTTTCGGGCAACAGAAACCTTGTAAAACGAACAAATCGTAACCTTCCAATGCGTTCGTCCAAAATTAACGTCTATCCGATATAATCTAAAGAAAAACGATTCATTAGGAGGCTTTCATGGCAAAAAGCTATACAGCCAGCGATATACAGGTATTGGAGGGGCTGGACGCGGTACGTATGCGCCCGGGAATGTATATAGGCTCTACGGGTTCGCGCGGACTGCATCACCTCATTTGGGAAATTGTTGATAACGCCATAGACGAGGCGGCAAACGGCTACGCCACGCATATTACGGTCGCGCTGAAAAAGGACGGTTCCTGCGAGGTGACCGATGATGGACGCGGCGTACCGGTGGATATTCATCCGCAGTTTGGTGTTTCCGCCGTGGAAGTGGTGTATACGCAGCTGCACGCGGGAGGCAAGTTCAACGATAAAAACTACGCCTATTCCGGAGGATTGCATGGCGTGGGCGCATCCGTAGTTAACGCGTTGAGCGAATGGATGATTGTGGATGTATACCAGAACTATAGTCACTATCAACAGCAGTTTGAATCCGTGCTGGATCCAAAGACTGGCAAGATCCAATCGGGGCACCCAGTTGCGCCGTTGGAACGCGTGGGCTCTACAAGAAAGCGCGGTACCAGAGTGCAGTTCAAGCCGGATTCGCGCGTATTTGAGACTACGAATTTTCAATATGAAACGGTGCATAGGCGCGTGCGTGAGCTCGCGTATTTGAATAAGGGCGTACACTTTACTTTTTCAGATGAGCGCGAAAGCGATCCCGAAAAGCGCGTGCGCGAATACTGCTATGAAGGCGGCATAATCGATTTTGTACGCTACCTCAATGAAGATAAAAATCCCATTACGGAACCGATCTCCTTTGAGGCTGTGCGCGATGGGTTGCTCGTGCGTGTGGCGATTCAGTATACGGACGGGTATGCCGACAACGTTTGTTCCTTTGTGAATAACGTGCCTACGCCCGAGGGTGGTACGCATGAAATGGGCTTTAAAACGGCCGTGACGAAAGCGTTTAACGAATACGCCCGAAGAATCGGTCTATTGAAGGAAAAGGACAATAATCTCTCCGGCGACGATCTGCGCGAGGGAATGACTGCGGTCATTTATGCCGGTGTAAAGAATCCTCAGTTTGAAGGACAAACCAAGGGTAAACTGGGCAATACCGATGTGCGTCCCGTGTACGAAGCGGTGTGCGTGGAGCATTTGCAAATCTATCTGGATGATCTCAAGCATCAGGAGGAAGCACAGCGCATACTGGAAAAGGCGGTGAAGGCGGCGAAGGCGCGTGAGGCGGCGCGCAAGGCGCGAGACGCCATTCGAGTGACCAATCAGCTGGGCGCAGCGCCGCTGGTGGGTAAGCTGTCAAGCTGCACGGGAAAGAATCCGGAGCAAAACGAGCTCTTTATAGTGGAGGGTGATTCCGCGGGCGGCAGCGCAAAGCAGGGGAGAGATCGCCGCTTTCAGGCAATATTGCCGCTGCGTGGGAAGCCGTTGAACGTGGAAAAGAAGCGTCTGGATCAGGTGCTTGCCAACGAGGAATTCCGTTCCATTATTACCGCGCTGGGCACCGGAATCGGCGAGGATTTCGATCTATCGCACCTGCGCTATAATCGCGTAATCATACTGTCCGATGCGGATCAGGATGGCGCGCATATTCGCGCGATACTGCTCACCTTCTTCTTTCGCTATATGCGCCAGTTGGTTACGGAGGGGCACGTATATATAGGTATGCCTCCGCTGTACAAGGTTGCAAAGGGCGCTAAGACCATATATTGTTACGACGACGCGGCGTTGGACCGAACGCTTTCCAGTATAGGCAAGGGCTATACGCTGCAGCGCTATAAGGGATTGGGCGAAATGAATCCCGAACAGCTGTGGGAGACTACATTGAATCCCGATGGGCGCAAGCTGCTGCAGGTAACCATAGAGGATATGACTGAGGTAGACCGCCGAGTATCGGTGCTAATGGGCGATAAGGTTGAGCCGCGCAAGGCGTATATCAGCGCCTATGCCAACTTCAACAAGGAAGACCGCTTTGAACCTGTGACCGCTGATTCTACGAACTAAACGCTTGGGGAGAACAAGATGGCAAGAAAGAAAGATACCACTCCGCCCATTCGTCCGGAGGAGATCATTCAAAAGACGATGGAGGATGTGATGCACGATTCCATGATGCCGTATTCCGAATACGTCATATTGGAACGTGCGCTTCCTCGCGTGGAGGATGGATTAAAGCCCGTACAGCGCAGAATTCTGTTTACCATGCACGAATTGGGCAATACCCCGGATAAGCCGCACAGAAAGTGTGCGCGTATAGTAGGCGATTGTCTGGGTAAATATCATCCGCATGGCGATACTTCCGTGTATGATGCGCTCGCCCGTATGGCGCAGCCCTTCGTGATGCGCACGCAACTGGTCGATGGACACGGAAACTTCGGATCGATCGATGGCGACAGTCCCGCTGCCATGCGTTATACTGAGGCGCGCATGACCGAGCAGGCGCTGGTGCTGTTGCAGGATATTGAAAAGGATACCGTCGGCTTTCACCTAAATTTTGATGATTCTTTAAAGGAACCCGATGTGCTGCCCGGGCGTTTCCCCAATCTTTTGGTCAATGGAGCGAGCGGAATTGCCGTGGGGCTGGCGACCAACATTCCCCCGCATAATATGGGCGAGGCAATTGACGGAACAATTGCTTTGATCGATCATCCCGATTGTACCACCGTTGATTTGATGCGTTATATTCAAGCGCCGGATTTTCCGACCGGAGGCATCGTCGCCGCGGATGAAGAACTGTTGCAGGCGTACGAGACCGGTCGCGGCAAGCTGCAGGTGCGTGCTAAGGTCCACGTGGAAGACGCCCCAAATGGCAAAAAGCTGATCGTGCTGGATGAAATGCCCTATCAGGTGAACAAAGCCGCGCTGCTGGAGCGTATATTGCGCCTGAGCGAGGAGAAGAAAAACCTGCTCTCCGGTATTAATGATATTCGCGATGAATCGGATCGAACCGGTATGCGTGCCGTAGTAGAATTGAAGCGTGGAACCGATCCGGATCAGGTGTTGAACGTACTATACAAGTATACCGATCTGCAAATATCCTTTGGGGTGAATATGGTTGCCATTGCGGATGGAAAGCCGCTGCAAATGGGACTGAAACAAATGCTTGAATACTACGTGGCGCATCAGAAAAACGTAGTTTCTCGAAGGACGAAATATGATTTGGATCAAGCGGAAGCCCGTGCGCATATATTGGAAGGGCTGATCATCGCTGTAGATCATTTGGACGAAGTGATTCGCTTGATTCGATCCAGTAAAACGCCGAAAGAAGCGCGGGAAAGACTTATGGAGCGCTTTTCACTAACTGCGATTCAGGCACAGGCGATATTGGATATGCGCCTGCAGCGCTTGACCAACTTGGAAATACTGGCGCTTCGGCAGGAGTATGAAGCGTTGCAGAAGCGCATACACGAGCTGCAGGGCATATTGAAGAGCGAGAAAAAGCTCATGAACGTTATCAAAAAAGAGCTGTTGGAAATTCGCAATCGCTATGCCGATGCGCGCAGAACGCAAATTGTACCCTCATTTGAAGCTATTACCATTCAAGAGGAGAAGCCGATCGCGGAGGATGCGGTGGTGCTGCTAACGCGCAACGGATTTGTCAAGCGCATGACGCCGAAGAGCTATGAACGTACCGCGACAGGGGATAGCGCGGAGCTTCCACTCGTCGTGCTTTCGGCGCTGACCGATCAACGGCTGCTGTTTTTGACCAATGCGGGTTATTGCTATGCCGTATCGGTAGATCAGATACCGGAGTGTAGACCCAAAGACCGTGGTCTCGCCGTAGGCGGACTGTTGGCGGGTCTGGAAAAAACAGAAACGGTAATCTCCATGCTGAATGTGGGCGACTGGTCGGGGTGCGTCGCGCTGGCAACCAAGCAAGGCATTATTAAACGCGTGGCGCTGAGCGATTTGAATGTGCGCAAGTCCAGATACGCTTGTATGAAGCTGCGTGAAGGGGATGCGCTGATTGCCGCAATGCGGGTCGACGAGAATCAAAGCGTACTCTTGATTACTCAGAAAGGGTTGGCGCTGAATCTCTCCCAGGAGGATATTCCACAATTGGGCAGAACTGCAGCTGGCGTACACGGTATTGCGCTCAAGCCCAATGATGAATTACTCCGTGTGTTTGCGCACAACGGTGAAGGTGAAGTTATTCTGTGCACGGAACTCGGCTACATGAAACGCTGTCTACTGGTCGACTTTGACCGACAGAGTCGGGGAAAGACTGGTTCGAAATGCTTTGCTTTCGCCAAAGGCGGTTTGAACGGCAATGTACTGGCGGATGCCATTTTGGTGCGTGAACCCTACGCCTTCAGAATTGTGCAGAAAAGTGGAACGACGACCAGAATGGAGAGCGAAGAGGTCGAAATCGAGAATAAGTCTGGTAAGGGAAACCCATATATTCTGGTTGTGATGGACGATATTGTTGTGGAACTACAGCCAGAGAAGGGATAAATTAAGAGTCTACAAATTGTTACAATTATTGCAGGGATTGTAATATTTATATTTGTGTCATATCAGTGGTATGGAATGGTGCTTCGCGGCAGAAATGTGGCGAAGCACTCGTTTTTTTAGGGGGGGGTAAAACGCGTCGGGGATATGATGCGACATCAATAAT
>JAFUAR010000413.1 GCA_017460585.1 Clostridia bacterium | reverse complement strand
GACATGGTTCGGGCAACTACATTGCCCGCGCTTTAGGCGCTCATGACGAGGATGACGCCGCGCGCATGGCGGCGACAGGCTTTTTCTCCGCGCTGATCACCGGCGCCCTGATTGCGATATTTGGTCTCATATTTCTGCGTCCTTTGGCACTCATATTGGGCTCGACCGATACAATACTGCCCTACGCCATGGACTATATGCGCATTATACTGATCGGCGCACCGTATATGACTGCCTCGCTCGTGCTGAACAATCAGCTTCGCTTTCAAGGAAACGCGGTATACGCCATGGTCGGCATCGTGTCGGGCGGTTTTTTGAATATCGCATTGGATCCGCTATTCATGTTTGCGTTCAATATGGGTATTGCCGGCGCGGCACTCGCCACTATCATTAGCCAATTCATGAGCTTTATATTGCTATGGTTTGGCACCCATCGCGGCAGCAGCATCGCCATTCGCTTTAAAAACTTTACCCCTACGCGGGATTATTACCGCAGCATACTCAACGGCGGATTGCCTTCTCTGTTCAGGCAGGGACTGTCCAGTGTGGCAACCATATGCCTCAACTTTGCCGCGAGCGGCTGGGGAGACGCCGCGATTGCCGGCATGAGCATTGTTACACGATTTATGCAGTTTGCCAACAGCTGCCTGATCGGCTTTGGACAAGGCTTCCAACCGGTATGCGGCTTCAATTATGGTGCCAAAAAATATGAGCGTGTAAAAGAGGCCTTCTGGTTTTGCGTACAGCTCTCCGCGGGCGTGCTGGTGGCATTGGCAATTGTCAGCTTTGCATTTGCGCCGTCCATTGTACGCCTGTTCCGCGATGATCCCGCCGTGGTCGAGGTAGGCGCAATGGCGCTGCGACTGCAGTGCGTTACTTTTCCGCTGGCCTCTTGGATTGTGATGAGCAATATGATGACGCAAACCATCGGTAAGGCGGTACCAGCCTCGTTTCTCTCTATGGCACGACAGGGGTTATTCTTTATTCCAGCCGTACTCCTGCTGCCGCGAATTATGGGATTGCTCGGGCTAGAGCTGAGCCAAGCGGTCGCCGATGTAATCACCTTCGCCATATCAGTTCCGCTCGTATTGAAAATTCTAAGGGAAATGAAATAAAAAATACAAAGAACAGCGCCGTCTCCCGTTGAGACGAGCGCTGTTCTTTTAAGTAGGATCCTGCCAGAGTATCGCTCTGCCTTCCCGTAGCGTAGCGGGTACATCCAAAATACGCTGATTGGAAGAGCCTCGAAACGCCAACGAAGCGTCCTTCAACGCTTCCACATAACGACCATCCACCAATACGTCGATGAGCGCAAGCATATCGTCCGTTACCTCGCAGCGCGCATAGCCAGACGTGAGTAGTTCATCCTCGAGCCGAAACCCGGTATAGCACCATATATCCTTATTCGGCAGCGTTCTGCGCACATTCTTCAAAAGCGGCAGCAAGGAGCGCTGGTTTTCCGGTTCAAACGGCTCTCCGCCCAATATAGTCAATCCGCGTACGTAGCTAGGGCGAAGCGCCTCTATAATTTGAGCTTCTACCGCCATTGTGTAGGGCTGCCCGTAACAGAAATCCCACGTCTCCGGCTGAAAACAGTGTTCGCAGTGATTGGTGCAACCGGAGACAAACAGCGATACGCGCACGCCAATGCCATTGGCAACATCCAGTCGCTTGATCGCGCCGTAATACACCGCAATCCCCTCCATCCCCTTTTTTTACAGGTGCAGCACGCGCTCGCGAATTTCCGCGGTTCTTCCCTGATTCCAGAACTGCGTGCCGATATAGCCGCAGGTACGCCTCGCGACGTTCAGCTTGCTCTGGTCGCGATTGCCACAATTTGGGCATTCCCAAATCAGTTTACCATCGCCGTCTTCCTGAATTTTAATTTCTCCATCAAACCCGCATACCTGACAATAGTCGCTCTTGGTGTTCAACTCGGCGTACATGATATTATCGTAAATAAAACGAATCACTTCGAGTACGGCGGGAATGTTATTCTGCATATTGGGTACTTCCACGTAACTAATTGCGCCGCCAGTAGAAAGCGCCTGAAACTGCGCTTCAAACGCGAGCTTGCTAAACGCGTCGATCTCCTCGGTCACGTGCACGTGATAACTATTCGTGATATACGCCTTATCCGTGACGCCGGGAACGATTCCAAAGCGCTTCTGCAGACACTTGGCAAAGCGATAGGTAGTGCTCTCCAGCGGCGTACCATATATACCAAAGCCGATGGTCGTTTCGCTCTTCCAGCGCACGCAGGCTTCGTTCATATGCTGCATAACCTCAATGGCAAAGGGCATAGCCGACGGATCGGTGTGGGGCTTGCCGGTCATATACCGCACGCACTCGCATAAGCCTGCATAGCCCAGCGAAATGGTGGAATAGCCGTTGTACAGCAATTCGTCGATCTTTTCACCCTTCTTGAGACGCGCAATCGCACCATCCTGCCAGAGTATGGGCGCCGCGTCGGAAAGCGTGCCCTTTAGGTGATTGTGTCGGCACATCAGCGCCTTATAACAGAGCGCCAAGCGCTCATCCATGATCTGCCAAAACTTATCGATATCGCCGCCCGAAGAGAGCGCAACATCTGGCAAATTCAACGTAACAACACCCTGATTGAAGCGCCCGTAAAACTTATAGTTTCCGTTCTCGTCCTTCCACGGGCTCAGCGCGCTTCGGCAGCCCATGACCGGAAAACAATTGCCCTCCTTGAGCTCTTTCATCTTCTTTTCGGAAATATAGTCGGGCACGAGGCGTTTCGCGGTACATTTCGCCGCGAGCTTGGTCAGATACCAATATTCCGAATCCTCGGTAATATTATCCTCTTCCAACACATATATGAGCTTAGGGAACGCGGGGGTCACCCATACGCCCACCTCGTTTTTCACGCCCTCATAACGCTGAAGCAGCACTTCCTCGATGATCATTGCCAAATCGCGCTTCTCCTGCGGCGTTTTGGCTTCGTTCAAATACATAAAAACAGTAACAAAGGGGGCTTGACCGTTGGTGGTCATGAGCGTGACTACCTGATACTGAATGGTCTGTACACCCTTGTTGACCTCTTCGCGCAGCCTGCGCTCCACAATTCTGCCAATGAGGGCTTCATCCATGGCGCCCCCAACCTCTTCGACCTCGCGCAGCACCTCTTTGCGAATTTTATTGCGCGATACCTGCACGAACGGCGCAAGGTGCGCCAACGAAATACTCTGCCCGCCATACTGGTTGCTCGCCACCTGCGCGATGATCTGCGTGGCGATATTGCACGCGGTGGAAAAGCTATGGGGCTTTTCAATCATCGTACCCGAAATGACGGTACCATTTTGGAGCATATCCTCGAGATTGACCAGATCGCAGTTGTGCATATGCTGCGCGAAATAATCCATATCGTGGAAATGAATAATTCCCTCGTTATGCGCCTCCACAACATCGCGGGGCAACAACAGACGGCTGGTAATATCCTTGCTGACTTCACCCGCCATATAGTCGCGCTGTACTGAATTCACAGTAGGGTTCTTGTTGGCGTTCTCCTGCTTGACCTCCTCGTTGTTGCACTCGATCAGGCTGAGAATCCGGTTATCCGTAGTATTGGAACGCCGCACCAGCGAACGTGTAAAGCGATAGCGAATATACTGCTTGGCGACCTCATACGCGCCCTGCTGCATAATTCCGGTCTCCACCAGTTCCTGAATCTCCTCCACTGAGGGGGCGCGGTTCATGCGCACGCACTGCTCCTCCACCTCGCTGGCGATGGCGAATATCTGCTCGCGCGTCAATCGCTGTTCGTCCGGTTCGGTGGCGTTGGCGCGCTCGATGGCGCTCAGGATTTTGGATATATCAAACACGACCTCGGAGCCGTTTCGCTTAATCACCTTCATAGAAAGTTATCCCCCATATATTGTTGTGCAGAAATGAATCTACCACAAAATCTTCGATATGTCAACATCATTTTGTCCTTTTACTGAGATTTCAGCGTTCTTTACAAACCGCTCTGTTTTCCACAATATATCTTATCTGTGAAAACAGAACAACCAGCCGCTGTGCCGAGATAACAATGAAAAAAAGCGACCGCTGTGGTCGCTCTCAACGTACCATGCCAATATTAGCGATACTTAGAAACACAGTCGTTCACGATCGCCTGCATGGCATCCATATGTTTCAACATAGCCTTTGCCAACGCAATCTGACAACGTGCGCGCACCAAATTATGCTCGGGATAATTGGTTTTAAAATAGGGACTGCCCAAAATATAGTCGTCCAAAAAACGTGTCGCCAGTTCCACAGTTAAACAGAAGGAGCTAAGCGCCAGCGTATCGATCTCCGTATCAGTCAACTTTGATGCAGTACGCAGCAAAAAACCTTCGGTAAACTCGCGAAATACGTCAAGATCCACGCCCGCTTGCGCAGCATCGGGACTATCCTCCTCCACCTTGTTGGCCGCAAAGCGAATTGCGTCGCCAAAATCGTGACCGATCAATCCGGGCATCACCGTATCCAAATCAATGACCGCAATGGGCTGGTTGCCTTCTTTCTCAAAAAGCACATTATTGATCTTGGTATCGTTGTGCGTTACGCGTAGGGGCAACTTGCCCTCGCCATACAACTCCGTAAGCGCGCACGCCTGTTTTTTCACACCCATCAGCCATTCGATTTCCTCGACCACTTCTCCCACCTTACCGCAGGGATCCTTTTGCACGTCCGCAAGTAGCGTATCGTAACGCGCGACGGTATTGTGGAAATTCGGAATGGTCTCGTGCAGCAAAGTCGCATCGAAATCCGCCAGCATGGTCTGGAATTCCCCAAACGCCTCTCCGGCATGGCGCACCACTTCCAAATCTTCGCAATGGTTGTATGTGACGGAGGGAATAAAATTGAACAACCGCCAAAATCCGTTTTCATCAGTGATATAATTCTTGCGATCGCGCGTATGATGGAAGTGCAGAAAGATGCGTCCCGGCGTTTTTGCACGAATATGCTCCGTAACCCTGTCGATATTTTCCATTACCTGCTCAGGATTGCGAAATACATAGGTATTGACTT
>JAFUAR010000412.1 GCA_017460585.1 Clostridia bacterium | reverse complement strand
GGTCGATCGTTTGGTAGATCGCACGTCCAGACCGCGCAATGCCATTATTCCCGGCTGTCTGGTGGACGCCATTGTGGTCGAGCCTCCGGCGGTGCGCGAGGAAGCGCTGGTCGCGTTGACAGGCGATTTTGAAATTCCCTACGAGCAATGGGATGAGTGGATGGAAAAGATCGAAGAGCTCACCGCGACTCAGCGGCGCGATACTCTGCCCGCACGGATCATCGGCAGGCGCGCGGCGCAGGAGTTGCGTATCGACGATATTGTCAATATCGGCATAGGCATACCCGAAATGGTGTGCCGTTACGCGCGCAAGAATGGAATGCTGGACCATATTACGCTGACTGTAGAATCGGGCGGCGTAGGCGGATTTCCTGCCTCTGGCGCATTCTTCGGTGCGATGATTGGCGCGGCATCCGTGTACGATATGTCCAACCAGTTCGATTTGTACGATAATGGCGGACTCGATATCTGTTTCATGGGCGCGCTCGAGGTAGATCGCCATGGCAATGTGAATGCTCACCGCGGTCCCGGCAGCTACGCAGGCATCGGCGGTTTTGCCAATATTACTGCTAAAACGCCCACCGTGGTGTTCTGCCTTACCTTTAATACCAAGGGTTTGGAAGTGACGCGCAGGAGTGGGGTAGTCGGCATTCAGCAAAACGGTTCCGTGCCGAAATTTGTAAACGAGGTGCAGAGCGTGAGCTTCTCCGGCAAGCGCGCCATGAAAAACCGTCAGCGAGTGCTTTATATCACCGAAAGATGCGTGTTTACCCTGACCAAAAATGGTTTAAAACTGCTCGAAGTCTACCCGGGCGTGAGTCTGGAAAAGGATATTTTGGAACTGTTGCCATTCGAGGTAGAATATTGAGGAGATGAAGAGAATGCTCCATTTTGAAAGCGATTACATCGCGGGCGCGCACCCCAAGGTGCTGGAAGCCCTTGTGAATACCAATTTGGCGTACCAGCCCGGCTATGGCGACGATGCCTATACCGCTTCCGCGCGGGAGAAGATTCGCGCGCTCTGCGCTTGTCCCAATGCTGATGTGGTGCTTTTAACCGGCGGAACGCAGACCAACGCGGTGGTTATTTCTGCCATGCTGAACGACTGGCAGGGCGTGGTCGCCGCATATACGGGACATATCGCCGCCCACGAAGCGGGAGCAATCGAGTTTACCGGACATAAGGTGCTGACACTGTCCCAAGAGCGTGGAAAGCTCTCCGCCGAAGCGGTCGAAGCGTTTATTCATTCGTTTTATGCCGACGCGAACCATTCGCACATGGTTTATCCGGGCATGGTATACATCTCGTTTCCTACGGAATACGGCACGCTCTACTCTAAGGCGGAGCTCTCCGCATTGTACGCCGTATGTCAGAAGGCGGGAATACCGCTCTTTATCGACGGCGCGCGGCTGGCATACGGTCTCATGAGTCCCGAATGCGATCTCACGCTGGCGGAGCTGGCTTCCCTGTGCGATGTATTCTACATTGGCGGCACAAAGGCTGGCGCGTTGTGCGGTGAGGCGGTAGTGTTTCCGAAGGGGAATGCCCCGGCGCATTTGATCACTTCCATTAAGCGCCGAGGAGCGCTGTTGGCGAAGGGAAGGTTGAACGGAGTACAGTTCGACGCATTATTTACCGACGATCTCTACTTCCAAATCGGGCACCATGCCGTACAGCTCGCAATGCGCCTCAAAGAGGTTTTTCGCGCGCAAGGAGTGCCGCTCTATATCGATTCGCCCACCAACCAACAGTTTGTGGTGCTGGAGGATGCGCGCGCGGAAGCGTTATCGCACGCGGTAGGCTATAGCTTTTGGGAGAAGACGGATCAAACGCACTCTGTGCTGAGATTTGCCACTAGCTGGTCCACCACGCAGGAGGATATAGACGCGTTGGAGACCCTGCTCAAGCGAATATAATGCAAAAGGGACCTGAGGCAATCAGGTCCCTTTTATCGTCGCGATTTTGTTGTGCGCATATGCGAAACGTAGAATCATTCTGATGGAACTGAATTAGTTTAAAGCGTTGTGAGCGCGTTCGCAGAAGTGTAGGCGGTGCTGCAAGCGTAATGTGGTGCTTGTATTCCAATGTATACCGAAGCTGTTCGTCATACTTCTGTATTTGCTGCACAGTCTTCAAAGAGATAGTTTTCCTACTCAGGTTTCGTTCTGTTGGTCTCTATTTTGGTTCCAATGCGTTATTTATAGATAACGATACTCCCCTCTGTAGCTGACTGGTTTGTTTTTTCCGGCAGCTACTTTCGGGGGAGTATATTTGTGTGGGATGATCTCCAGCGATTTACACCAGCAGCATCGCGTCTCCAAAGGAGAAGAAGCGGTAACCGGTATCTACGGCGCGTTGATAAGCGCGCAATACGGCTTCGCGTTCGTAAAAGGCGGAAACCAACATCATGAGCGTGGAACCGGGTAGGTGAAAATTGGTCACGAGCGCATCCACGCACTGCCACTGGTATCCGGGGCGAATGAATATATCCGTATCTCCGCGCATAGCTTGCAGCGTCCCGTTTTGTGAGGCGGATTCCAGCGTGCGTACGGAAGTGGTTCCAACCGCGATTACGCGCCCGCCGTTTTGCCGAACTCGATTGACGCGTTCAGCGGCTTCCTCCGTGACTTCAAAGTATTCCGAATGCATATGGTGATCTTCCACGTTTTCCACCTTGACGGGTCGAAACGTGCCTAAACCAACGTGCAGAAGTACGGGAATGACATCAATTCCCTTTCCCCGAATGCGTTCAAGCAATTCCGGGGTAAAATGAAGTCCGGCGGTAGGAGCGGCGGCGGAACCCTCCTGTCGAGCATATACCGTTTGGTAACGTTCGCGATCGGTCAATTTTTCATGAATGTAGGGCGGAAGGGGCATTTCTCCCAGTGCATCCAGCGCCGCTTCAAATGTGCCTTCACAATCGAATTCAACAATTCTGCCGCCCGCATCGGTGGTTTCCAGTATGCGTGCGGTGAGTATCCCTTCTCCAAAGTGCACTACAGAGCCGGGTTTTAACTTTTTACCAGGGCGCGCGAGCGTTTCCCATTTTCTGGGAGCGAGTTGCTTGAGCAACAGCAGTTCGCATACGCCGCCGGATTCTCGTTCGCCGATCAGTCGCGCGGGAATGACGCGCGTTTCATTGATTACCAGCGCATCGCCCGGATTCAGGTAGTCGATAATATCGAAAAAATGCCGATCTTCAATCTCTCCAGTATCGCGATGCAGTACCATTAGTTTGCTATGATCTCTGGGTGTCGCGGGAATCTGAGCAATGCGATCTTCCGGTAGATCATACATAAAGTCTGAAAGTTTCATGAGTGCTCCTATGCTTACAGGTTCATGCGCGTTTGCCGCGTGTCATCCGCGCGCTGCTG
>JAFUAR010000411.1 GCA_017460585.1 Clostridia bacterium | reverse complement strand
CCCGAAGAACCTGGAACGCTGATTGAATCGCAGCCGAGCGAAGAAAATATGGGCACCATCACCGGTATTGCAGGTCATAAAGATTTTACGCTGATTACCATCGACAAAGCGATGATGAATTCGGAATATGGCTTCGGTCGCAGAGTATTGCAAGCGCTGGAGGATTTCGATGTATCCTTTGAACATTTGCCCACTGGTATTGACACCATGTGCGTGGTAGTTTCAGATAAAGAACTTGCAGGGCGTAAAGACCAAATTATTCAGCGTATTCGGCAAACTTGTCAGCCGGATACCATAGAAGTTCAGTCGGGTCTGGCACTTATTGCGACTGTTGGCTACGGAATGGTGCGAACTCCTGGTTCTGCGGCGAAGCTTATTACGGCGCTATATCAGGCAAATGTAAACATTCGGATGATCGATCAGGGCTCCAGCGAGCTCAACATCATTGTAGGTGTGGATACAGCAGACTTTGAGATTGCTATGCGCGCCATATATAATGCTTTTGTTTCATAATGTTTGAAGCGGGGAAGCTCGATCAAATCGGGTCTTCTCCGCTTCTTTTTTATTCTGGATTAATATCCACACCAGGGTAGCGCATAAGTAATTCAGCCTGTTCAAAGCCAGATTTGGTTAGCAATTTGAGTACGTGTGGGTAACGTGCGCGAATGTTTGTTTCTACATATTGCAATCCCAATTGTTCCAATGCTTCGCAGGCAAGCTGCACCATATATGCCGCTACTCCAAAGCGTCGCCAGCGTTTCGAGGTTTGAACATAGCCAATTACACCTTTGTTTTCCTCGCGCCAGATGAGTATTTCCCCTGCAATACCTGTAGCAGCAACCGTCAAAATGCGCATAAATTGATCCCGATCAATAAATTGATCCAGCCAGTTCATGTCATGCTCCGTATTGAACAGCTGATTGTACCGATCTAAAAAATACTTCCGTTCGATTGAATCCTTCAGATCATCATACACTACAGCACAGCCGGAGGGCAATTTTACGTTTGTTTCACTGGGGAGTTGGCGACGCATACAAATTAGTCCGTCGTTGTCTTCAAAGCCGAATGGCTCAAATAATTTGATCGTTAGATAATCATCGGGTGCGCAACGGGTAAAAATACGCGCATATTCGCCTGCTTCCGAACAAATTTGACGTGCTCTCGCAATGGTAGCACCTATTAGCTTGTCAGGCAGTTCGCTTCCTTCATTTTGAATACGAACCTGCAAGGGACGAGCAGGGTAGAGCATGGGATTTAAATCTGTATAAATTACAGAAGAGCCGAGTACCATGCCGGATGTGCCGTCTATGGCGCAAAATGTGTTTTCAATGGGCTGTCCGTCCACGGGCGCTCTCTCGTGGCGAATCATAATCATGGGCGTACACCTTTCTGGAAATTCATCGCTTGGGATTATCCCTTCGAGGAGGACGATGATCGACGATTTCAATCTTTCGCTCGATTTCGGAAGCAATGTCGATATTAAGCGTTCGTGTCAACTGTAAACCATACATCATGACGTCCGCAAATTCTTCCGCAATCATCGCTTTTCGCTCTGGATCACCGCCCTGCATGAGTCGTTCGACGTCATCAAGGTTTAGCCATTGGAAGTGTTCGAGCAACTCACTCATTTCAACAGTCATTGCCATTGCGACGTGCTGTGGGTTTTGAACACCATTCACACCCCAGCCCTTGCGCAAACATAGCTGATGAACCTGTTCTTTCAATGCAGCAACGGTTGTAATCTCATCTTTCATCGTGCAATGAACTCCCTCTCATCTAAAACAATTATAGCATACTTTTGTATGCAATGTAAATATCGCTCGGTATAATATGCCGGAGTCCCTACCAAGGACTCCGGCATGGATTTCTCTTAATATGATTTTCTATTCATCCGCTTCAGCAAGCTCAAGGTACTGCTCATATACTTCGTTGAGCTCCGTCTCATCTTCTACGGTTGCATAGAAATCGTTGCCTTCGTCATCCTGCTCAATTCGCATGATGACGAGCTCATCTTCGTCAACATCTTCCATAGGTTCCATAGGAACCAAACAGATGTAAGCTTGACCTTTATGTTCCAAGGTCATTAAGTGCTCAAAAACAAGTTCGTTTCCTTCTTCGTCCACCAATTCTACAATGTTTTCCTGTTCATATTCTCCATCTTCTTCAAGCGCATCCATATTGTCGATTGCTTCTTCGGGCAGCTTTTTCTCGATATCGCTCATCGTATATTTTCCTCCAATCAGTTTCTTGGGAATGGGATTTTGTTTTGAATCCAAATATGTTTGTAAAATATAAGTCGCGGCCAGCATATCGATGCTCTTTATACGCTTAGCACGGCTTACATCTGCTTCAAGCAGTATGTCTCGAGCTAGTTTTGTGGTCAACCTCTCATCCTGAAATAGTACATGAAAACCTCTTTTTTCAAGCTTGCCGGCAAAGGAACGAATTCGTTCCGCCTGAAAACCTTCAGTACCATCCATATTGCGAGGTAAACCACAAAGGATACAATCCGTTTCATATTGATTGCAAAGCGTTCGAATCCGTTCAAAGCTTTTTTGAAAACCTTCGTTTGGAATGGTCTCAATGCCTTGCGCCGTCCAACCCATTGGGTCAGAAACAGCAACGCCAATGCGCTTCTCACCTATATCGAGACAGAGAATCCTCAATACGTTCTATACCACCTTTATACAGAATTGGGGGCAGCTTCTGGCGCAATAACCGCAAAAAACACACTTTTCCGAATCGATTACCGCTCTTTTGTCGACAATGGAAATTGCTTGCTGTTTGCAACGTTTCATGCAACTTCCACACCCCTCGCACCAGTCGTGTACCATGATGCGGCGTTCTCGTTTCGCAAGCGGTTCCATCAAAGATTCACCGCACTCCAGCTCTTCCGCAAATGCGCAGTTGGCATCTATTTCTCGTCTGGACTGCATCCCAACTGCAATGCTGTCTAAAAATGGAGCGTTTAGCGCGTAATGTAGAGCCTCGGCATTTTGGGCGATAAGATGTCCACCGCCCAGCGGTTTCATGGCGAATATGCCCACACCATATGGGCGAACATTCTGAATAGCGTTTTCCATGTCCACGCGAGTCCCATCCTGAATGCCAATGCCGCTCATGTTGATGAGTGGATGCACAACGCGAATAATCGGGAAACGATGAACTGCGCTGACGCAGCGTACAAAATGGGTGCTCACGCCTATTGCACCAATATAGCCGCGCTCCCGCTGTTTTTCCAAATAAATAAGCGCCTCTTCATGCCCTTTGAGCGTGTAAAGTGATTCCTGCTCATGTAGCATAAACAGATCAATATAATCACGCCCTATACCACGCCAAGCACGTTCCAGAGCAGCGCGAGCAGTTTCTTCATCGTAGCAGTATGCCTTGCTGCTAACGATATAATCTGGTGCCTCCTTTAGTGCCAATCGAATGTGGGGATAAGTACCGTAAAGATCGGCAGTGTCTAGAAAATTAATACCATGCTCGTAAGCATGAATCAATAGAGCAGCGCCATCCTCAGGGGACATATTGGTCTGCAGAGGAGACATTGTTAGTGTACCAAAGCACAATTTGGATACAAGCAGCGGCGTATCTCCCAACGGATATCTACGCATCACCGCTTTTTATCGTGCTCGATCAGGTAGAAACGAACAAATTCTTCCAATAATTCATCTCGTTCCAGACGGCGAATCAGCGAACGGGCATTATTGTAGCTTGTAATATAAGTGGGATCACCCGAAATAATATATCCAACAAGCTGCATAATGGGATCGTGTCCCTTTGCCTTGAGCGACTGATAGACAGCCTCGATGATTTCTTCCGCAGATTCAGGCTTATCGCCTGGCAAGCGAAAATGCCTTGTTTCATCAAATCTGCCCATAGTACACCGCCTTTCGAGTAACTGACTTTAGCAATTCAACCCTAATGGTTTACATGAACGCTATGAGTATCTTCTAAGTGCCATGAATTGAATTTATTATACCACATGAAAGTGAGAATTTCAAACATTTTTGAAGAAAAATCGAGAAATTTGACCAATTTATGACATTTCTTACGTATTTGAACGAAATACCGACTAGAAAGGACTCCGCCACCATTCAATTGATGGCGGCGGAGCTGCAATTGTAACTAGCGGTCTCTTTCAGAACCAATAAAGATGGTTTCGCCATAACCCATCATGCAATGAATATTGTCACGAATGGCTCTTGGGAAGAGATTACTGGTTCGAATTCGATTGACATCGATCCATTCCATGCCCAATTGGAAACGATCGCGTTCAGTCGGAACCTTGCATGGCACATTTTCTAATTTACAAAGGAAGATAAAGTATATTTTATGGCACATTCCATCTTCCCGTCCATCGGTAATACGCTCATATATTCCTGAAAGCCGAATGGGAGAGACGGTGTAGCCTGTTTCCTCCAAAAGCTCACGCCGAATTGTCTCCGTGAGCAATTCACCTTTAAGCTGACCGCCGCCCGGCAGCGCATAATATTCGCCAAAACGGGAAATACAGCGGTTTAGCAAAATTTGATCCTTGTATATTACAATTGCTTTTGCAGAGTTGCGGGCGGACAATGTGGAACACCTCTTACCGTTTGGGGAATTGTTGTTTCTATTATACAACTCATTTGCCAAAATGGCAATAACGCAGAGAAAAGTTCTTAAATTAATCGTTAACAGAATATCAACTCCACCCCATTGACAAATCTATAGCAATTCCATATAATATTGCACTGAAAATGAAATTGAATTTCAATTTATCGGAGGATCATATGCGTATCATCGCAATTCTGCTCGTCATGTTGTTCTGCTTTCTTCCATTATGTGTGCAGGCGGAGGAGGATCGTTTGCAAATCGTTGCAGTAAATTTTCCGTGCTATGATTTTGCGCGCGCAATCGTTCAAGATCAGGCGGATGTAACGCTGCTAATTCGTCCCGGGATGGAAGTACATACCTTTGACCCAACGCCAGCGGATATTGTGGCTATTGGAAATGCCGACCTGCTGGTTTATATCGGCGGAGAAAGCGATGTTTGGGTGGACGATGTGCTTTCATCACTTGGGGAAAAGGCTCCTGAACAAATTAAGCTCATGGACAGCGTAAAGCTGCTAGAGGAATTGGAGCCCGAAGAAGCGAGCGATCAACCGGAAATGGACGAACATATTTGGACTTCGCCCCGGAACGCCCTGCAAATGGTCGAGGCTCTATTGACTCGGATTTGCGAGATTGACCCTACAAAACAAATGATCTATGCTGAATACGCAAGCATTTATCAATCTGAAATTGAAGCGATCGATTCAAAGTTAATTGAAATTATAGAAAATGGAGCGCGCAAAGAATTGATCTTTGCGGATCGCTTTCCATTTCTATATCTTGCGCATGATTATGGCTTAGACTATAAGGCGGCATTCCTCTCCTGTCCAGCACAGACTGAGCCAAGCGCGAATACTGTAATTTCTTTGATCCAAACAGTGATTCAAAATAAGATTCCCGTGATCTATACAATTGAAATGAGTAATGGTGCAATTGCAAAGACCATTCAACAAGAGACAGGTGCTAAAATTGAGCAGCTTCATTCTATGCAAACCATAACGCTGGATGAATTTGAAGCAGGCGATACATATGTTTCTATAATGAATCGAAACCTAGAAGCAATCTGGAAAGGATTGAACTAAACATATGCGTAACGAATATAATACCCGCCAGAAGAGAGAGCTCCAAAGATTTCTCGAAAAACACGATATGTAGAACTTCTCTTTGGATGATATTGTTTTTCAGCTTCAAGGGGAGGGGACGCAGATAGGGCGTACAACGGTTTACCGAACTTTAGAAGCCTTGACTGAGCAGGGTAGCGTGCGCAAATATGCAAATGCACAGGGTATAACCCAATACCAGCATATTGCAGATAGCAGCCGTTGTGACGGTCATTTTCATCTTATGTGCAAACAGTGCGGTGCGTTGTATCATGTCGATTGCGATTGGATGCAGGGTCTAACTCAGCATATAGAGAATTCTCATGGGTTTCAAATTGACCCGATGGAAACCATGTTGGTGGGCGTATGCGCTCATTGTCGCGGATTGGAGGCAGTAGATCATGGCACTCATCACAATGAAGCAGGTCACTATTGCCTTTGATGGAATGATTGCGGCAGAAAATGTTTCGCTCACTGTTCGACGCGGCGATTACTTCGTAATACTTGGCGAAAATGGCTCTGGAAAGAGCACGCTCATGCGGGCAATATTGGGGCTTGTTAAGCCTCAAAGCGGCTCTATAATTTATGGAGATTCTCTCCGGCAAAATCAAATTGGCTATCTTCCACAGCAGACACAGGCGCAGCGCACATTTCCCGCTTCGGTAGAGGAGGTTGTTTCTTCTGGTTTTACTGGAAGGTTAGGAAAGCGCGTATTTCTAAGTGCGGAGCAAAAGCGTATTTGCGCCGAGAAGATGGCGCTTATGGATATAGTTCATTTGCAAAAGAAATCGTACCGCACGTTGAGCGGAGGACAACAGCAGCGCGTACTGCTTGCAAGAGCATTGTGCGCAACAGATTCGTTGCTTCTGTTGGATGAACCCATTACGGGGCTTGACCCTGAAGCTGCTGAGGAATTATATGCTCTTTTGCGCCAATTGAATCACGAACAACAAGTAGCCATTGTAATGGTCAGCCACGATGTGCAGGCCGCGTTGAAAGATGCGACACAGGTACTCGTAATGAACCGTGTAGTCGATTTTTGCGGCAGCCGCGATGCGTATCAAAGGAGAGTGGAGCGGAATGGCAGGAGCACTTGAACACCTGATCGGTCAGAAAGGAAACCGCCATACAGGCAAATGGGTGAGCGTATGCATTTTACTACTGATCTTCTTCATGTTGATAATGCAGCTTCCGCATATTGGTGGTTTAACTTTGCAAATGCGCACTTATTTTGAATATGGTTTTTTGCGCAGAGCATTAATTGGAGGTTGTATCGTCGCTCTTTGCGCGGCGCTTCTAGGCGTAATATTGGTACTTAAACACTATTCCATGATCGGCGACGGTTTATCGCACGTGGGATTTGGTGCGCTGACCATTGCCGTAGCGCTGGGTACCGTATCTGTAGATTCGCTTCCCACACTTCTGCCGGAAGGTTTTCGCTTTACCATTGTCAGAGTATGCGAATCAATTTCGAATACGCCTATCCCATTTACCATGGCATTGGTCGTTTTGTGCGCTACTGTGCTTTTGAGCGGAGGACGAGACCGCCGCGCTGCGGGAGATGCTTCTATCGCTCTCTTGTCTACAGGAGCGCTTGCGGTCGGTGTAATTGTATCTTCCACGGTTAGTGGAATGAATATTGATGTCACGAATTATATGTTTGGCAGTATATTGGCAATGGGAGAATCTGATGTGTGGGTTTCCGTTGTGTTGTCGTTGATCGTATTATTGGCGTTTTTTCTGTTTTATCCCAGAATATTTGCCGTGACATTTGACGAAGCGTTTGCCACTTCTACGGGAGTTCGCATTGGTCGGTATAATCGAATGATTGCGATCTTGACGGCAATTACGGTAGTCGTTGGTATGCGGATTATGGGAACAATGCTTATTTCAAGCTTGATGATACTGCCCGCGCTAACCAGTATGCATTTGTTTTCGAGATTTCGTGCCGTCATGATTTGTTCTGCATTTATATCAGTCCTCTGCTTTTGCGCGGGGCTTATGCTTTCCTGCTTGTATGCGCTTCCGACTGGTGCAGGAATTGTATTGGTGAATCTGTTTGCGTATCTTATTTTCTGGTGCATTTCTAATCTTCGCAAATGAAAAAACAACTCCATTCACCTTGACGAACCCATTGCTTCGGGGTATCATATAACCCAGTATATCAGAATATGGAGATGGAAGCATATGAGTGAGAGTTGTACCCGCGATTGCGGCAGCTGTCAGGAGAACTGCGCTAGCAGGAGAGGCGGCGCACAGCCTGATTTTCATGCACCTGCAAATGCCCATAGCAATGTGAAAAAGGTCATTGGAGTTGTGAGCGGTAAAGGTGGCGTTGGAAAGTCTCTGGTTACTTGCTTAATGGCGTCATTACTTCGTAGACGCGGCTATTCTACTGCAATTTTAGACGCCGATATTACCGGTCCGTCCGTACCAAAAGCTTTCGGGCTCAAGGAGAGGCTGATGGCTTCGGATGAAGGTATTTACCCTGCGGTCAGCGCTACAGGTGTAAAAGTTGTATCGTTGAATCTTCTGTTGGAAAACGAGACGGATCCTGTGGTGTGGCGTGGTCCTGTGATTGCGGGAACAGTCAAACAGTTCTGGACGGACGTTATGTGGAACGAAGTAGATTATATGTTTGTGGATATGCCGCCAGGAACGGGAGATGTACCTCTTACAGTATTTCAATCGCTCCCTGTCGATGGGATCATCATCGTCACCAGTCCGCAGGAGCTCGTGGGCATGATTGTTGAAAAGGCAGTCCATATGGCGAGAATGATGAACATTCCCGTTCTTGGTATCGTGGAAAACATGGCGTATTTCGTTT
>JAFUAR010000410.1 GCA_017460585.1 Clostridia bacterium | reverse complement strand
TCGCCTCGCGCGCGTCCCGCGCGGAGAGTGCGTCTTTCTCTTCTGGGGGGATTATAGGGGGGATAGGGGTTACAGGGGACCTGGGGGAAGCAAGGGGGACGTCTTCTCTTTCTGCCTGCGCCGCATCCTACGCTACGTAGTGCTTGCTAAGCTCGCGCCCCGCAAAACGCCTCGCGGTCAAGCCCAGCATCCGCGCCAGCACCTCGTCGGTCAACTCCTCAGTGGGAAAGCCCTCGCGCTTCGCCTCGCGAATTTGGTCGATTACGGCAATGGCGTATGCAGTACCAAGTCCCGTGTCATTGGCAAAGCGGAAAAACGCCGCGTTCAGCTTCATAGTCAATACCCTCCAATTCTTCGAATCACTATTTCTGTCGGTGAAGGTATTGTACAATGGCGTGTGTGCTGTTTTGTGTCGATGGGGAAACGGACAGGCGCAGGGCGCTGAAATCAACGATACCAGTCACACCCTTGGCTGAACGGTAACGCCTTGAATACGTTAAAATCCCTCTATATTGTGGGGAAAACTTGATTTTGCGGTCTGCGACTGTTATAATTGAATCAACCTTTAAAAGAAAAGGAGTGTTGACTTATGGCTCTCGTTACTTCTACCGAGATGTTTAAGAAGGCTTACGACGGCGGTTATGCCATCGGCGCTTTCAACGTGAACAACATGGAAATCATTCAGGGCATTACCGAAGCGGCTATTGAAAAGCGCGCTCCGCTGATCCTGCAGGTATCCAAGGGCGCGCGCGCCTATGCCAAGCATGCTTACCTGATGAAGCTGATCGAGGCCGCGATTCAGGATGCCGAGCAGACCGCCGGTTTTGACCTGCCCATCGTGGTCCATCTGGACCATGGCGACAGCTTTGAGCTGTGCAAGAGCTGCATTGACGGCGGCTTCACCTCCGTTATGATCGACAAGAGCGGTCTTCCCATTGAGGAGAACATCAAAATCACCAAGCAGGTCGTCGAGTATGCGCACGATCACGGCGTAGTGGTCGAGGCCGAGCTCGGCACTCTGGCCGGCGTTGAGGACGAAGTGAACGTATCCGCCGAGGATTCCTCCTACACCCGTCCCGAAGACGTGCAGCACTTCGTTGAGGAGACCGGCTGCGATTCCCTCGCAATCGCCATCGGCACCTCTCACGGCGCGTACAAGTTCAAGGCGGAACAGTGCACCCGCAACGAGAAGGGCATTCTGGTTCCCCCGCCGCTGCGCTTCGACATTTTGGACGATGTATCCAAGCGTCTGCCCGGCTTCCCGATCGTACTGCACGGCTCTTCCTCCGTACCGCAGGAGTTCGTAAAGATCATCAACGAAAACGGTGGCAAGATGCCCGACGCGGTCGGCATTCCCGAGGAGCAGCTGCGTCAGGCGGCGCGCGGAGCGGTTTGCAAGATCAATATCGACTCCGACCTGCGTCTGGCCATGACCGCTTGCATCCGCCAGCACTTCGCGGAGCATCAGGATCACTTCGACCCGCGCCAGTACCTGAAGCCCGCCCGCGTGGCCATCAAGGAAATGGTCGAGCACAAGCTGGTGGACGTGCTGGGCTGCGACGGCAAGGCATAATCCACTTTGTAAATCCATTCAAGCCCCTGCCCGCGCAGGGGCTTCATACGTCCATTCGGATACCACCTAAACACACAAAACCATGGGGAAAGCAACGCTTATGAAGAAAAGAACGCATCCAAACGCCGGAAGCTGGATCGCGGTGGT
>JAFUAR010000409.1 GCA_017460585.1 Clostridia bacterium | reverse complement strand
GCTGTAGCAGCTGATTGAACATCTTTTCCATGCCGAACACCTCCTCATAGGCTCTTTTTGCTATGGTTTATTATTCGACATGACTGCCCAGTTTACCTTTTGGAATTTTATGTTAATTTACGGGTGGACTGAACAGTTACATTGATTTTTTGAATTTGCGGTGTATAATAGTTCACATAAAAAGAATATTTTATAAGTCGTTAGGATGTGAAGCGATTGGCAGGCAAAAAGAATGAGAACGTGACCATGAATCCCGTTCGTAGATTTATCGTTACTCGCCGAATCAACCGCAACTGGCAGCTCTACTTGATGTTGGTGCCTGTAATTGCCTTTTTCGCGATTTTCTGCTACGGACCCATGTACGGTATACTGCTCGCCTTCAAAAAATATCAGGTGCTCAAGGGTATTATAGGCAGTCCGTGGGCAAATCCGTGGTACAAGCATTTTCTTGAATTCTTTAATAGTCCCTATTTTCAGCGCGTGCTGACCAACACAGTGGTGGTCAGTCTTGAATCGTTACTGTTCGGCTTTCCGCTGCCTATATTGCTGGCGCTCATGATCAATGAAGTGCACAATACAAAGTACAAAAAGTTCGTACAGAACGTCACCTACGCTCCGCATTTTCTGTCCACGCTCGTTTTGGTGGGTATGATTCGCGCGTTCGTGAATTCAGATTACGGCATAATTAATATCGCGATACGCAAGCTGGGCGGCGAGGGCTACAACTGGCTGCAAAAGGCAAGTTTATTCCGCCCCATTTACATAGGTTCCGGCATATGGCAGAATATCGGCTGGGATTCTATTATTTACATTGCCGCGCTGGCAGGAATTGATCCGCAGCTGCACGAGGCGGCGATGATGGATGGCGCGACCCGTATGCAGCGCATATGGCACATCAACATTCCGGGTATTTTGCCCACCATGGTTATACTGCTTATATTGAATTCGGGACACATCATGAACGTTGGCTTTGAAAAGGTATTCTTGATGCAGAACGACTTGAATATGTCTACATCCGATGTAATTTCAACATATTCCTATCGCATAGGTATTGACAGCGCAAAATACGAATTGGCAACCGCCATCGGTCTATTCAACTCGGTGGTGAACTGTGCGCTGCTGCTCATAGTAAACGGCTTCTCCCGCAAGCTCAGCGAGACCAGTCTTTGGTAAGGAGGCGGCGACATGACAGCAAACGTTAGGCATTCCCGTCAATCGCGCGGCGACGTGATCTTCGATACCGTCAATGTAATTTTGCTCGCACTGGTAGCGATCATCATCATTTATCCGCTTCTATACGTAGTTTCCGCTTCGTTCAGCGATCCTATTTCCGTTACGGCGGGAAAGATGATTCTATGGCCGGTCGATGTTACCATGGATAACTACGCGCAGGTATTCAAGAATGCCAGCATTATGACCGGCTACCGCAATTCGCTGATCATTCTAGCGTTGGGCACCGCCACCAATCTGGTGATGACCATATTGTGCGCTTACCCCATGTCGCGCAAGGACCTTTGGGGACGCAACGTGTTGATGAAGCTAATGACCTTCACCATGTTCTTTGGCGGCGGTCTGATTCCCACCTACCTAATGGTTTCTAAAACCATGCACCTAATGAATAATTGGGGCGCGCTGATCCTTCCCGGGGCAATCTCGGTATATAACATGATCATTATGCGCACCTACTTCATGACCTCCATTCCCTATGAGCTGCAGGAGGCGGCGGACATAGACGGCTGTTCTCCTCTAGGAACTCTGATACGCATTATACTGCCGCTCTCCGGTCCGATCATCGCAGTACTTGGTTTGTATTACGGCGTTGGGCACTGGAACAGCTACTTCTCGGCGCTTCTGTATATCAACAAGGAGCCCATTCAGCCGCTGCAGCTGTATCTGCGCAAGGTACTCACGCTCAACAGCGCACAATCGCTCATGGATACCGCTTCCGATGAAGCCGCCCGACAGGCGATGCGCGCGGAAACCATTAAATATTCCGTAATTGTAGTATCGAGCGTACCTATGCTGCTGATTTACCCGTTCGTACAGCGCTTCTTTGTAAAGGGCGTAATGATCGGCGCGATCAAGGGGTAAAGCCCCACGGTCTCTATTTTTCATTTGTCCCCATCCGCACGGTTCGCGGATAATATAAAAAGGAGGGTTATCCATGAAAAAGCTGTTTGCTTTGCTGCTCGCTTTGGCGCTTTGCTTGAGTATGTCCGCTCTGGCAGAGATCAACGCCGAAGGACTCCCGATCTCCACAGAAGTCATTACTTTGACTGCTGCGGCAAACCAGTCCCCCATTCAGGGCGACTTTAACGAGATGGTCATTCTCAAGGATTTTGCCGAGGAATCCAACGTACATATCGAATTCCAGAACATTCCCGCTTCCGACCGTGCCACTCAGCTGAGCCTGATGCTGGGCTCCGGCGAGCTGCCCGACATTCTGTTCAAGATGGCCGTTACCGATACCGATCAGGCGAAGTACGCCGATCAGGGTATGTTTGTAGCGCTTTCTGATTATGCGGAATACGCGCCCAACCTCTTCAAGTGGTTCGACGAGTATCCCACCGCGAAGGACGCCGTGACCAAGTCCGACGGCAAGATCTATGCCGCTCCGTACATTCTGGCCGGCGACGCCATCCGCATGGGCGCCAAGCTGTGGTTCAACACCGATATCACCGAAAAGCTCGGCTGGGACCACGTGCCCACCACTACTCAGGAATACAAGGATTATCTGCTTGCTTTCAAAGATTCCGATTATAACGGAAACGGCGAAGCGGACGAAATCGGTCTGACCGGCGAACTCGACAGCGTGGAATACACTCTGGAAGGCTCCTTCGGTCTGATGAACCGCGGCTCTTCTCACCCCGACGTATTCGTGGATGACGAAGGCGAGCTCCAGTATGCTTACAGCTCCGATCGCTACAAGGAGTTCTTGGGCTACATGAACGAGCTCTACACCGAAGGTCTGCTGGATCAGGACATCTTCACCGTGGACTATGCGCAGATCATCGCTAAGGCGCAGGTCGGTCGCACTGCCACCTATATGTTCGTAAACAACAGCCCTGTTTCCAACAGCCCCTATGAGGAGTATTCCTACGGCTTCCGTGAGCCGCTCGAGGGTCCCTCCGGCTACAAGAACTTCACCGTATACTCCCTGCCCGCCAGCACTGCCGGTCAGTTCATGATCACTTACAAGTGCGCCGAGAAGGGCGAGGATGCCATTAAGGCCGCCGTTCGTTGGATGGATTACTGGTATTCCGAGGAAGGCATCATCCGCTACTTCATGGGCGTTGAGGGCGAGACCTACGAAAAGGACGAGAACTCCCCCGGTGGACTGAAGCTGACCGACAATGTATTGAACAGCCCCGATGGTTTGACCTTCGAGCAGGTGCTCGCGGCGTACGTACCGTGGGCGGGCGGCTCCAATCCCTCCGTCGCGACCAACGAGTTCTTCAAGGGCGGCGAAACTTGGCCGGTATGCTTGGATTCCGCTGAGGGTCTGCGCAACTACCTGCCGGAGACCATTTGGACCTCCTTCTCCAGCTACTACACCGTAGACGAGGCGGATGAGATGTCCTCTCTGAAGACCGACCTGGATACCTATAAGAAGGAGTGGCGCGGCTACTTCATCTCTGGTCAGAAGAGTCTGGAGACCGATTGGGACGAGTACGTTGCCGGCTACAACGGTCTGAATCTGGATCG
>JAFUAR010000408.1 GCA_017460585.1 Clostridia bacterium | reverse complement strand
CAAACCCGCTGGATTATACGATATGCAGGCGCTTTTGAACGATCAAAATAGATAACGGAGGAGAGAACATGGACGCTGCGGATATCATTCGTTACATCGCTGAATCAACCAAAAAGACGCCTGTGCGCGTTTACATTAAAGAAAAATCTCCGATCGACTATGGCAGCGCGAAGGTCTTCGGCGTGGGCGACAAAATCGTTTTTGGCGAATGGAATGAACTCAAGCCCCTGCTGGAGCAGCAGAAGGACTGCATTGAAGCCATCGAAATCGAAAACGATTGCCGCAACAGCGCCATTCCAATGCTGGATAAGAAGGGGCTGGAGGCGCGCATCGAACCCGGCGCGATCATTCGCGAAAAGGTAAAAATCGGCAAAAACGCCGTCATCATGATGGGCGCGATTATCAATATCGGCGCGGAGATCGGCGAAGGCACCATGATCGATATGGGCGCCGTGCTCGGCGGTCGCGCAACGGTGGGCAAGAACTGCCATATCGGCGCGGGCGCGGTGCTGGCCGGCGTCATCGAACCGGCGAGCGCTACGCCGGTCGTGGTGGAAGACGGCGTGCTCGTCGGCGCTAACGCGGTAGTGATCGAAGGCGTGCACATCGGCGCAAACGCCGTGGTCGCCGCCGGTTCCGTGGTGATTGAGGATGTGCCCGAAAACGCGGTGGTTGCCGGCGTACCGGCGCGCGTCATCAAGCAGAAGGATGCGCAAACCTCCTCCAAAACCGGTCTGGTCGACCTATTGAGGAAGCTGTAATATGCCGCTTTCCATGAATCGGGCGATCGAAGCGGTTCAGCCCTCGGCAATTCGGGTATTCAGCCGCATGGCGCGGGAAACGCCGGGCTGCATCGCACTGACGCTGGGTGAGCCTGACTTTGATACGCCTGAATCCATTCGTCAGGCGGCGCACGCCGCATTGGAAAGCGGGCAGACCCACTATATTGAAAACAACGGCGCGATGGCGCTGCGAAACGCCATTGCCGACTTCGAACGCGGGCGCTACCAAATGGACTATGCGCCGGAAGAGATCATCGTTACCTCCGGCGCTACGGAGGCGCTGTTTGCGACTTTATTCGCCATATTAAATCCCGACGACGAGGTCATCGTACCCGTTCCGGCGTTCGGGCTATACCAGTCCATCGTGCAAATGTGCCGCGGACGCTTCGTGCCGCTGCCAACCTATGCGGAACAAGGCTATCAAATCGATTGTAACGCGCTGAAAGCGCGCATCACGCCGCGCACCAAGGCGATTTTGCTCAACTCCCCGAACAATCCAACAGGCTGTGTGTACAGCGTGGAAACCCTGAACGCGCTGCGGAAATGCCTAAAGGATCAACCCATATTCATAGTGTGCGACGATGTCTATCGCCAGCTCTACTACGGTCAGCCGCCGCATTCCTTTAGTGAATTCCGCGAATTTCGCAATCGCCTCGTCGTGGTACAGAGTTTTTCCAAGCCCTATGCCATGACTGGCTGGCGCTTGGGCTACCTCATGGCGGACCATCCGGTCGTTCGGCAAATCGAAAAGGTCCATCAATACAGCGTGGTATCCACGGCGGCGTTCAGTCAAGACGCGGGCATTGAAGCGCTGCGCTGCGATCCAGTCCCTATGCGGGAAACCTACAAATTTCGCAGGGATTACGCGCTGATGCGCCTGCGCGATATGGCGCTGCCCACTCCGACTCCCGATGGAGCGTTCTACTGCTTTCCATCTATCGAAGCCTTTCGAATGGATTCCACCGCCTTCTGTACGCGTATGCTCCGCGAAGCCGGTCTCGCCGCGACGCCCGGCGCGTGCTTTGGCGACGACGGGCATATTCGCCTGACGTACTGTTACGACATGGAACATCTGCAAAATGGGTTCGATCGTCTGGAGCAATTTGTCATGAGCCTGCGAAACGGTGCCTGACGGGAGGATTTACCTATGAAACAACTGTTGACGGACGCGCGGACTCTACTGCCTGAAATGATTGAAATCCGCAGGGATATCCATATGCACCCTGAACTCGGTCGAAAGGAAAAACGCACGCAGGCATTGGTGATTCGCGCGCTGGAAGCGCTCGGTCTGCAGCCGCGCGTCGTCGCCGATACGGGCGTTATGGCGGATATTGTGGGCGGACAATCAGGAAAGAACATCGCCCTGCGCGCGGATATGGACGCGCTGCCGCTTGATGAGAGAACCGGATGCGCTTTTGCCTCGCAAACGCCCGGCGC
The DNA here is from genome assembly GCA_017460585.1 of Clostridia bacterium. GTDB lineage: Bacteria > Bacillota > Clostridia > Christensenellales > Aristaeellaceae > Faecivicinus. Next base: position 5,147 of record JAFUAR010000408.1, on the reverse strand, counting down.
GATGCACGCCTGCGGGCACGATCTGCATACCGCCGCCCTGCTTGGCGCGGCAAAGCTCATTTGCGCGCGCAGGGATATGCTGCGCGGAACCGTTCGCCTGTTATTTCAGCCCGACGAGGAAATGGACGGCGGCGCGCAGCGCATGATCGACGAAGGATGTATGGAGGGAATCGACTACGTATACGGCGCGCACGTCGCGCCGGAGCTGCCCGCGGGGAATGTAGCGGTTTGCAGCGGCAAGGCGTACGCCGCCTCGAACCCCTTTGATATTCGCGTATTCGGAAGTGGCGCGCACGGCGCGGAGCCTCATCTCGGTACCGACGCGCTCACAACCGCCTGCGCCATCGTCATGGAGCTGCAAACGCTCGTCAGCCGCGAACTCGACCCGCTGAATCCCGCGGTAATCACCATCGGCGCGCTTACAAGCGGCACTGCGCGCAATATACTGGCACAGGGAGCGGAGCTGCACGGCATATGCCGAAGCTACGGGCAGCAAACGCGCGCCTTTCTCTCTCGGCGCATTGGTGAAATCGCCGAACATATCGCGCTGGCGCACGGCGCGCGCGCGGAAACCAGCGTACAATGGGGATACGCAGGAATCATCAACAATCCGGATGCCACTTACGCAATAGAGCAAACCGCTCGCGCGCTGTTGGGCGAAGGCTGTGTTTCCGCCTACCCGCCTACGCTCACAACCGAAGACTTCGGCGCGTTTCTAAACTACGCTTCCGGCAGCTTCTGGCATTTGGGCGTGGGGCGAACCGGCGCGGAAAATCCGCCTTTGCACAGTCCCTTTTTCAATCCGGATGAAAGCGCGCTTGCCATCGGTGCGGCAATGCACGCGGCAATTGCGCTGTATGCGCAGTAATAATACGAAACCACCGTTGCGAGTTCAAATACTCTTCAACGGTGGTTTTTCTTATAAGCTATTGTGTTCGAACAGGCGCTTTCGCATCCACAGATAGTAGGCAATGAATACCGCCCCCGTCAATAGCCACGATATGGGATAGCTAATGGTAATCGCCCGTATTTCAAGCCAGTTGGGCACCACCGCGAACATCCAAAACACGCGAAACAGGCATATGCCCACCGCGGTAATCAGGGTTGGAATCAGCGTATTGCCCATGCCGCGCAAGCTGCCGCTAATCATCTCTATAGGCACGAACAACCAGTACCACGGCGCAATATGCCTCATCATCTCAAGCGCGATTTGCAGCACCTCGCCATCCTGCGTAAACAAGCTGAACAGCGCTACGGCGAATATGAAAAACACCGCGCTAAACAGCATTGCCGCCGCGAGCGCCATCGCTCCGCAGGTCAACAATCCCTTTCGAATGCGGTCGAACTTGCGCGCGCCGTAGTTCTGCCCCGCAAAGGTCATTATGGATACGCCGAACGCGTTGTTAATCATCCAAAATAAGCCGTCTATCTTGCCCAAACTCACCCACGCCGCGACTGTCGCCGTGCCAAAGCCGTTGATTGTGGTGGTAATCACCATGTTAGAAAGGCTATAGAGCACCGCCTGCAATCCGGAGGGCAATCCTATTCTAAGCGTGCGCAGCAATATATCCCGATCTATGCGCAGCGCCGAACGGCGCAGGCGATGCGCGCCGTCCACGCGCCCAAGGCTAACCACAATGAGCGCAGCCGCCGCGAGCTGCGCCAGCGCTGTGGCGATCGCCACCCCTGCCACGCTCATATGAAACGCAATCACGAACAGTATGTCGAGCGCCACGTTGACCAAGCAGGCGAATATCAAAAAATAAAGCGGGCGCCGAGAATCCCCCACCGCGCGCAGCACGCCGGAGCCCACGTTGTACACCATGGAAGGCACCATAGCGAGAAAGAGTATGCGCAAATACTGCGTAGAACCAGGCAATATCTCCTTCGGCGTATGCATCAATCGCAAAAGCCCGGGCGCAGTTAATATGCCCAGCGCCGTCATAAGCAAGCCCGCGCATACCGCCAAACATATGGCGGTGTGCGTGGCGCGGGATACGCCGTCGTCATCGTGCGCGCCGAAATACTGCGATATAATCACCGCCGTACCCGAGGAGAGCCCCACGAAAAAGCCAATGATCAAATTGCTGATCTGCGCGGCGGAACCGCCCACCGCAGCGAGCGCTTCCTTGCCCACAAAGCGCCCCACCACAATCGCGTCCACCGTATTGTACAGCTGCTGAAACAGCGTGCCCAATAAAATTGGAAAAAAGAATGCGAGCAGCTGCTTGTAAATCACGCCCTCCGTCATGCTCTGACCGCGTGCCTTCGTCCCCTTCATGTTCCAATAATCCTCCCACAGCATAGTGCATGAGGATTATACCCGATCAGAGGCGATTCGGCAAGTAAAGAGTTTATCCATTCATTTTTTCTATAGCGTTTGAATCTCTCACTTCTTACGGCCGTTATGCGTCTTTTACGCCGAACGGCTTGCAAACGCACCAATATTTGCATATAATATGCCATAGGATTTACCCATCCGATTTCTCAAAATCAAAAGAAAACCTGAGATTGGAGTCATTGCAATGAGCTATCGCATTCAAACCTTAAACGCCATCTCTCCCGTTTATCATGGCATATTAAAAGACGGAGAATATCTGGTCGGCAGTCAGGTCGATTCACCCGACGCCATCTTGGTCCGCAGCGCCAATATGCACGATATGCCCCTGCCGGAACAGCTGCTCTGCGTAGGTCGCGCGGGCGCGGGCGTCAATAATATTCCTTTGGATAAAATGGCGGAAGCCGGCGTAGTCGTATTCAATACCCCGGGGGCAAATGCAAACGCCGTAAAGGAAATGGTCGTGGCTGGGCTGCTGCTCGCCTCTCGCCGAATCACCGAAGGCGCGGCTTGGGCACAAACGCTTGCCAATGAAAGCGAGCTCGACGCGGTCGTCGAAAAGGGCAAAAAGCAGTTTGCCGGTCCGGAGCTCGCCGGAAAGACGCTGGGCGTCATTGGGCTTGGCGCCATCGGCGTATTGGTCGCCAACGCGGGCGTATCGCTCGGCATGAACGTGTTGGGCTACGATCCCTTTATCTCGGTAGAACACGCATGGAAGCTCTCCCGCTCGGTCAAGCACTCCACGGAGCTGAGCGAGCTATTGGAAAAGAGCGACTATATCACCCTTCACATCCCGCTCATGGATTCCACGCGCGGCATGATGAACGAAAGCGTGCTGGAACGCGTTAAGCCCGGCTCCGCGCTGCTCAATTTCGCGCGCGGTCCGCTGGTGGATAACGCCGCGGTGATCGACGCGCTCGACCGAGGCATACTGCGCGCCTATGTAACGGATTTCCCCGCCAAGGAGCTGATCGGCGTAAAGAACGTGGTGCTCACGCCTCATCTCGGCGCGTCCACCCCTGAAAGCGAGGATAACTGCGTGCGCATGGTCGCCCAGCAAATCGATAATTACCTCAAGCATGGCTCCATCGCCAACTCGTGCAATTACCCGAACTGCGCGCTCTCGCCGGTCACCATGCCGCGCATCGCCGTGCTTCATAAGAATATTCCAAACGTCATTGGTCCCATCACCTCGGCGCTGTCCACCGAAGGGCTGAACATTGAAAACATGGTCAACCAATCCCGCAACGCGTTGGCGTATACCGTGTGCGATTTAAGCGCAAAGCCCTCAAACGCTCTGCTTGAAACGCTGGAACGCATGGACGCCATCTATCGCGTACGGCTGCTGCTGCCCGCTTGAACAATGGGAGGAACACTATGAAATTACCGATGCAACCGGCGGACATACTTCTGCCCGCCTCCCATATTTCCTATGAAAAGTGGGCGGTGGTCGCCTGCGATCAATTTACCTCGCAGCCGGATTATTGGCGCGAGGCGGAAGCGCTGGTCGGCGATTCCCCCTCTACCCTTCGCCTGACGCTGCCGGAAATCTGGCTGAATGAAAGCGCGCGGCGCGTTCCGGAAATTCAGCGCAGTATGGCGGATTATTTAAATGGCGGCGTGCTTCAGCAGGCGGTGCACGGCTTTATATTGGTGGAACGCACTACCCCCTCCGGCATACGTCCCGGGCTGGTCGCCGCGCTCGATTTAGAGGCATACGATTTTTCCGCGGGCTCCTCCTCGCTCATTCGCGCCACGGAGGGTACTGTGCCCGAGCGCGTTCCGCCCAGAGCGCGCATTCGCCGCGACGCGTCGCTGGAGCTTCCCCATGTAATGATGCTGATCGACGACCCGATGAAGCGCGTGATCGAGCCATTGTGGGAACGCCGCTCATACTTGCGCTGCTTGTACGATTTTGATCTCATGCTGGGCGGCGGTCATTTGCGCGGCTGGGCGGTCGAAGGTGCGGATGCGGAAGCCGTGCTGAGCGCCATGCAATCGCTCTATCTCGGCTGCAATGGGCTGCTGTTTGCCGTGGGCGACGGGAACCACTCGCTGGCGGCGGCGCGCCAATGCTGGCTGGAAATTCGCGCGAGACTCACCGAAGCGGAGCGTGAAACGCATCCCGCGCGCTATGCGCTGACCGAAATTGTGAACCTGAACTGCGAGGCGATGCAATTCGAGCCGATTCATCGCGTATTGTTCAACGTGAACTCCGCGGCATTCATATCCGAATTCCGCGCCGCGATGCGCTCCGCTCAGATGGAGGATGCGCCCGGCGATGATTTGGTGCTGTTCGATCCGTGCGCATCCATGTCGTTCAAGTTCGCGCAGCATCCCCTGCCCTTTTTGCAGAGTTTTCTGGATTCCTACCTTTCGCGGCATCCGGAAACGGATCTGGACTACATTCATGGCGACGAAGCGCTGCGGCAGATCGTTTCCAGTCACGCGGGCTGTATGGGCTTTAAGATTCGTTCGTTTGATAAATCCGAGCTGTTCGGCGCAATCCGGCGCTGGGGTGCACTACCCCGTAAGACCTTCTCCATGGGCGAAGCCACCGAAAAGCGCTACTACATGGAAGCGCGCAGAATCAAGCCATAAACCAAAAGGCGTTTACAAGGGTTCGCTCCCTGTAAACGCCTTTGGTTACTCGTCCTTTTTTCGCATACCGCCGATCGCCATCATAACAAAACCCAATAGCAGCAGCATATAGTATGTAAAGAATCGCCATACCAAAATCGCCGCCGTCATAGCGGTTTCGGGAAAAATTCCGTGAAAGAAAAAGAAGAAGCCGCTCTCCTGCGCCCCT
>JAFUAR010000407.1 GCA_017460585.1 Clostridia bacterium | reverse complement strand
GCAACAATCAGCATCGACATCGCGATCATGAGTGAAAGCACCAGTGTCAGAATCCTCTTCATAATAATATCCCTCCATTATTTTAACAGGCAATGCCTGTCAGATGCTCCATGCCGTCGCGCTCTCCATTGTTAAAAAGAGTCACATTCAATCAACTCCTGCGGGTATTATAGCAAACAACAGGTTAAATGTCAACACAAATCGGTCAATTTATTGCGCATTATGTGGATTTTTGACCGTTTCCAAAATATAAAGATTGCATATATATAAACTGTTTGTTATAATAAATACAGGGAGAGGATTTAGGCAAGCAGCGCAAACTGTAGAAAGGATTTTTGATGCGCGATGAAGGGCGATAGAAGACAACAGATGATGGAATATTTCCTATCCCACACGAAGGCGACCACACAAGAGGTCAGCGATTACTTCAATATCTCCATTGAAACGGTTCGGCGTGATTTCAGCGGATTAGAAAAAGAAGGCTTTTTAAAGCGCGTTCATGGCGGAGCGATATTGAACCGAAACAACCGTATGCCCGCTGCAATGGCGGCATGGAATGTTCGTATGGCAGATCATCTTCGTGAAAAACAGGCAATCGCCCACGAAGCACTCAAATACATTCCCGATGGCTCGACCATTGCGCTGGATTCGGGCACTACCATGCAGATATTTGCCGAACAACTCGCGGAAAGGAAAGAATTGACGGTTATTACCAACTGTATGCACGTTGCCAACGTCATTAGTATGCATACGCCCCACGCAGTATACATGATCGGTGGTCTGGTCAAGCGGGATGAGCTTATCACCACAGGCTATCTTGCAGATGATTTCCTGCACCACTTTTCTCGCGTAGATTTGGCGATTATCGCCACAGACGGATTCGACGCAAAACTTGGACCGACCGACCACAGCGCGGAGACCAGTATGATTAAGCGCTCGTTCATTCAAAAGGCCAACAAGACCCTATGCCTGATTGATCACAGCAAATTTTCCATAAACGCATTGTTTACCACGCTCTCAAACGAAGAACAGCTCGACCTGTGCATTACCGACAGCTTGATTCAACCGGAGGAGCTGGAACGTCTGCGTTCATTTAGTCGACAAGTCGTTGTAGTAGATGCTATTTCATAGCTGCTTCCTATAGTACAGTACCTCTATGGTTTGCCCATCGGGATAGGTATCCTTCCCATAGCCCACGTATTCGGTGAAGCCAAAGTGGAAGTACATTTGCATATTGCGAATCTCGCTGGGCTCTACGCCCACTACGGCATGGCGAATGCCCCTCGCCTTTAAATCGCTAAGCATATACCGAAGCAGCTTGCCGAACCAGCCCATGCCCTGCCTCGCCTCCACCGTACGAAACGCGAACAGATAGGCGGTCCCTTCCGCCGATATCGCTTTTCCGTTTTGCATATACAATACGTTAGGCACGGCGGTCGCCTCCGCAATGATCTCGCCGTTCAATATGCCGTAATAAGGCAGCCACGCGCCCATTTGAGCGTTTTGCAGCGCCTCGTCTCGCCAGATGCTCCAATTGGGATCGTCCGCGTTGCGCTCAATTTCCGATTGCCATTTTAGGCGCATCTCGTCCAGATTGGCGATTTTGCAAATATATTGTTCCATAGCGCGTTAAAACATATTGAGCGAGGGCAGCGCGTTCAAATTCAAACCTGCCAGATCACCCGCGAGCAATCGATAATATGCCGCGGCGCCGATCATAACCGCGTTGTCGGTGCACAGCCGTTTTGGGGGAATAAACACCGATAAACCCGCGCGGGCGCCTCGGCGTTCCAGCTCGCTGCGCAGCAGGCTGTTCGCCGCCACGCCGCCCGCAATGGCGACCTGTTTTGCGCCCGTATCCAGCGCGGCCATAAGCGTTTTTTCCACCAGTATATCCACTACGCAGCGCCTAAAGCTCGCCGCCCAATCCTTCGCCACAATCTCCTTGCCCTGCTGGCGCAGGTTGTGCGCTTGATTGATGACCGCTGTCTTGAGTCCGCTAAAGGAAAAATCGTACTTTCCCTCCGTATGCGGCTTGGGGAAACGGTAGGCATGGTCATTTCCCTCGTCCGCCAGACGATCCAGCAGAGGACCGCCCGGATAGGGAATATCCAGCACGCGCGCGACCTTATCGAACGCCTCGCCCGCCGCGTCGTCCGTAGTGCCGCCCAACAGCTCATAATGTCCGTATTGGTTGACATTTACAATATGGCTGTGCCCGCCGGAAGCAACCAAGCACACGAACGGCGGCTCCAAATCGGGATGCGCCACATAGTTGGCGGAAACGTGCCCTTCAATATGGTTGACCGGTATGAGCGGCAAATCGCGCCCATAGGCGAACGCCTTTGCCCAGCTCACGCCCGTCAGCAGCGCGCCGACCAGCCCGGGTCCATAGGTGACCGCCACGGCGTCGATATCATCCATGCCGCAATCCGCCTGTTTCAGCGCTTCGTCCAGCAGTGGGTCGAGCGCTTCCACATGCATACGGCTGGCGATCTCCGGCACTACGCCGCCATAGAGCTGGTGTACATCAATCTGCGAAGCGATGGCGTTCGCGCGCTCCACGCGTCCATTTTCCACAATGGCGATCGCCGTTTCATCGCAGGAGCTCTCCACCGCAAGTATGCGCGCGCTCCCCCGCTCCCGAAGCGCATTCGCCTTTTCGCGCATTCGCTGCTCGTAGCCCATCGTTATTTCTTCTCCTTCCGGTTCAATACCAAACCCATTAGCGTGTTCAAAACGAGAATTCTCACCAGCGCCACGATTCCCCACGCCAATATGCGCAGACCCATATCCATAAACATACCTTCCGGACAAATCCGGATCAGCAGATCGGTTTCGGGATTCAAAAGCCAGAGATCGTTGGTAAACAACACTTGGTGAAAAAACGTAAACGCAGAATCAAAGTCAACCCACGCCCATAACCCAAAAAGCCCCAATGGAATGAGTATAAGCGCGATGGCGACCCATACCGCCCCCGCAAAGCGCTTGCGTGCAAACAATCCGACAAAGAGCAATACGGGGCACGCAAGCAGCAGCAGTTTGCGCACGAAGCGCAGAAGCTCGAACAGATCAAAGCAATCCGCCATATGGCGCATTTCCCACGGATGAAACGCGGGGCGCGTTTCGCCGAATACGCTTACAATTACGCCGCAAAGCGTTTCGTCTTCACCCTGCGCCTGCAGCGCGGCTCGGTCGCCGGAAAGGTAACGCGCCATCGCCATATCGAGCACGCGCAGCGAGTCGTCGGATATACCGGAAAACGGCTGCACATTCCAGCGCATCTGCAATTGATAATACAATTCCCCGTTCGTGCCCACCCGCTCCAACGCGGTCAGCAGCAGAACGGCAATCAGCGCCATCCATCCAAGCACGGCGCAGGCGCCGCGCAACGCGTCCATAAGGGAAGAGGAACCCCTCCCACGCTGGGAAAGGGTTCCCCGTGTACCGCTTCTCATAGCTTTTGCAGGTAGCTGGTGACGAAGCCCTCCAGCTCGCCGTCCATTACCGCGTTGACATCGCCCATTTCGTAGCCGGTGCGGTGATCCTTCACCATGGTATAGGGCTGGAATACGTAGGAACGAATTTGGCTGCCCCATTCGATCTTCTTGAGTTCGCCCTTAATCTCGCCCATCTGCTCCTGCCGCTGCTGTTCCTTGAGTTCGGCAAGGCGCGCCCGCAGCCAGATAAAGCACATTTCCTTGTTCTGCACCTGACTGCGCTCATTTTGGCACTGCACCACAATGCCGGTGGGAATATGCGTAATGCGCACGGCGGAATCGGTACGGTTGACGTGCTGACCGCCCGCGCCGGACGCGCGATAGGTATCGATGCGCAAGTCCTCGTTGCGAATTTCAATATCGCCGTCGTCCTCGATAATGGGCGATACGTCCAACGAGGCAAACGAAGTGTGCCTGCGCGCGTTCGCATCGAAGGGCGATATGCGCACCAAACGGTGCACGCCGCGTTCGCTCTTGAGATAGCCGTAGGCGTAATCGCCCGTCACTTCGAACGTTACGGACTTAATGCCCGCCTCGTCGCCATCCAGCAGATCGAGCAGCTTCACCGTAAAGCCCATGCGCTCGCAAAAACGCGTATACATACGGTAGAGCATCTGCGTCCAGTCCTGCGCTTCGGTGCCGCCTGCCCCCGCGTGCAGCGAAAGTATACAATTGCAGCCGTCGTATTCGCCGGTCAGCAGCGTTTGCAGGCGCAGCGATTCGAGCGCTTCCTTTAGCAAATCAATTTCGGTTTGGATTTCGCCCGCCATTTCCGCGTCGTCCGCTTCGTCCGCCAGCTCCATCATTACTTCAATATCGTCCGCCTGCGCGCACAGGTGCTCGTAATGCTGTATGCGCCGCTCCACGCTGCTCGCCTTGGCGGATACCTTTTGCGCGCGTTCCGGTTCATCCCAGAAGCCGGGCGAACCCATATCCTCCTGATATTCGATCATCTGCTCGCGCAGGTGATCGATTTGCAGACTCTGACCCGCTTCTTCCAACATTCTGCGAATTTCCGCCAGATCCTGTTTGAAACCATCCATTTCAATCATGTCCATACACCTCCTGAGTTTGTCGGGGAAATATTCCTAATGTTACTTGCCCGGCGTCAGAAGAGATGGCTCCTCCAGCGGGTCTTATCGGTGGCGATTCAAGCCTGATTTCTGCCGTGACAATTCTTATATTTCTTGCCGCTGCCGCAGGGACAGGGATCGTTGCGCCCCACCTTGGGCACTGCCTTTTTCGGCGTGGACGCCGCGGGCGCTTCCCCGCCGCCGTGCGTCGCCGCTACGGGCTGGGCGACCTGCTGGCGCTCCACCGGCTTGGCGAGCACGGTGAAATACAAGCGGCGAACGGTGTCCTCCTGAATGAGGCGCACCATTTCCTCGAACATATCGTAGCCTTCGCGCTTGTACTCTATGACCGGATCGCGCTGACCATAGGCGCGCAGACCGATGCCGTCGCGCAGCTCCGTCATGGCGTCGATATGGTCCATCCAGCGGCGATCCACCGCTCCGAGCAGCGCTACGCGCTCGAATTCGCGCATATCCAGCTTGGCTTCCGTCCACATTTGCTCGCGCGCCTGATAGATCTTTTCGCTGCGCGCTTCCAGCGCGGAAACAAATTCGCTCTTTAGGTGCTCCCTGAGGTTTTCGAATTCTTCGCGCACGCCGCCCTTATCCACGCACAGCTTTTCAAGGTATTCGCTCAACCCACTCAAATCCCAAGATTCGATATTGACCTCGTCGGCGACGTGGCGGTTGACCGCCTCTTCAATGAGCGTATGTCGCATTTCAAATATGCGCTTGCGCATATCGCCGCCTTCCAGCACCTCGCGGCGCTGCTCGTAGATCAGGTTGCGCTGCTGGTTCATTACGTCGTCGTACTGCAGCACGTGCAGGCGAATATCGTAATTCTTACTTTCCACGCGCTTCTGCGCGTTCTCGATCTGCTTGGAAACCACGCTGAATTCAATGGCTTCCTCGCCGCCCGCGGTCAATCGCTCCAGCATGGGGCGGAAGCGATCGGAGCCGAACAGGCGCATGAGGTCGTCCTCAAAGGAAATGAAGAACTGAGAAGATCCCGGGTCGCCCTGACGACCCGCACGACCGCGCAGCTGGTTATCGATACGGCGCGATTCGTGGCGCTCTGTGCCGATAATGTGCAAGCCTCCCAGCCGCACCACCTCGTCGTGCCCGCGGCTGGTCTCCTCGCTGTGCTTGTCGAGCAGCCCGCGGAAAACCTTGCGCGCTTCCAGCACCTCTTCCGGCACGTGCTCGTTGAAGCCGATCGCCTCTTCAATGATCTCCTCTTCATAGCCCGCCTGACGCATCTCCTTGCGCGCCATGAATTCAGCATTGCCGCCCAACAATATATCGGTGCCGCGACCCGCCATGTTGGTGGCGATGGTTACAGCGCCAACCTTGCCCGCTTGATCGACGATCTCGGCTTCCTTTTCGTGGAATTTCGCGTTCAGCACCACGTGCGGAATGCCGCGCAGCGAGAGCATTTTGCCCAGCAGCTCGCTCTTTTCCACCGAAACCGTGCCGACCAGTACGGGCTGACCGGTCTTGTGGCGCTTTTCAATTTCATCGACCACCGCCTGATACTTCGCCTTCATGGTAACGAACACCGCGTCGTTCATGTCTTCGCGGATCATGGGGCGGTTGGTGGGTATGGTGACGACATCCAGCTTGTAAATGCCGTTGAACTCCTCTTCCTCGGTCTTCGCGGTACCGGTCATGCCCGAGAGCTTATGGTACATACGGAAGTAGTTCTGGAAGGTGATGGTCGCCAGCGTCTTGCTCTCGCGCTCCACCTTTACGCCTTCCTTCGCCTCAATGGCCTGATGCAGACCATCCGAATAGCGACGCCCCACCATCAATCGACCGGTGAATTCATCTACAATGACCACCTGTCCGTCCTTGACGATGTAATCCACATCGCGCTTCATCATTTTATGCGCGCGCAACGCACCCATGATGTGGTGGTACAGCTCCTGATTTTCGGGATCGGTCAGGTTCTCCACATTGAAGAACGCCTCCGCTTTGCGCACGCCGCGCTCCGTGAGGGAAAGGGTTTTATCCTTCTCATCCTTGATGAAGTCGCCTTCCACCTCGAATTCGCCAGGTTCGCCGTCCTTCTTCTCCTTCGCCTCGGTCAGTCCTCGCGCGACGAACTGGTTGGCGTGCTCATACATACTGGTGGACTTATCGCCGCGACCGGAAATGATGAGCGGAGTGCGCGCCTCGTCGATCAATATGGAGTCCACTTCGTCCACAATCGCGAAGTTGAGCTCGCGCTGCACCATGCGCTCCTTATAGGTAACCATGTTGTCGCGCAGGTAGTCGAAGCCGAATTCGTTGTTCGTGCCATAGGTAATATCCGCCCCGTAAGCAATCTGGCGCTCCTCGGGATCGAGATCGTGCACGATTAGACCGACGGACAAACCCAGAAAACGGTAGAGCTTGCCCATCCATTCGGACTGGAACTTCGCCAAATAGTCGTTAACGGTAACGATGTGCACGCCCTTGCCCGGGAGCGCGTTCAGCACCGCGGGCAGCGTGGCGGTCAGCGTTTTACCTTCGCCGGTACGCATCTCCGCGATGCGCCCCTGATGCAGCACGATGCCGCCGATCAGCTGCACATCGAACGGGCGTTGCCCCAGCACGCGCACCGCCGCTTCGCGCACCAGCGCGTAGGTTTCGGGCAGCAGATCATCCAACGAGGCGCCGCTTTGCGCATGCGCGCGCAGAGAAGCGAGCTTTTCGCGCAAGCCATCGTCCGAGAGCTTTTGCATGGTCGGTTCAAGCGCGTTGATTTGATCGACCGTTTTGCGTATACGTTTAATCTCCGCCTCATTGCTGGAGCCGAGAAATTTCTTTAAAAAATCGAGCATGGGTCTTCCTCCAAAATAGTCAGCCTATAAAACCATTTTGCATTATAGCATGGAAGTGTGAATTTAGCAACTTTTGGCAAAAGAAAGCGCCGCCCCATGGAAAGCAATTCCATGAAGCGGCGTTGAATATGGCGTGGTTACATATTTTCGCACAGCGCGCGATTGACCCGTTCGCGCATTTTGAGCACGTATGGCGCGTCGTTCGGATAATCCGGATAGACGCTGAAGCGGAGCGATTCGGACAATCCCTCCTCCATGAGGGCGATGGTCTTTTCCCTGCCGATCTTCTCCGCCAGCGCGGTGAGGGCGCGATAATCGCGAATTGCGTCGTCCAACACCACCATGCGGATGGATTCCTGCGGCACGCCCTTCGGACCCGGATACACGATGAACGCGTCGCCCGCCGGAAGGGTCATGCTGGCGTCGTTGGAAATAAAGGGATTGATGCGGAAATAGGAAAACGCCGTATTGTAGAAGTTATACCCCCAACGCAGCGAACCGGCGATGTTAAACTTGAACAGCTGCGCCCCGTACACGCGCGTACGACCGGAGGACTGACCGATGAAGCAGTTGCTCACATCCACCGATTGCCCCGTGCAGTAATAGCTCCACAAGCCCTGCGTATCGTGCTCTAGGAAGGTTTCGATATGGTTGGTGGCGCAAACCGGATAATCGATTAAGCCGTGGCTATAGAAATCGTAATCCGAAATCGCCTCAAAGAACTTACACCCCTCCAGCGCTTCCTTTACGGATTCCTTCGCCGCGCGATAGCTTTCGAGCTGGCTTTGATGCGGCTCGTCGGAAATGTGGAAATAGCACCTGTCCTCGATATTGTATTCCTGCAGCAGCGCGCGGAGCTGGGGCAGATAGCGCATGAGGAAGCGCGTATACTCTCCGCCGACGGCGGGCGTATCCCAACCGAACAGAATCTTCTTTTCGCCGTTCTCGTAACCCACGATCTTGGGCGCGGCAACCGCCCCCCACTGCGAGAACAGGTGGGACATTTCAAAATAGCGCACGCCGCATTCCAGACACAGCTCAATCCAGCGGCGCATATTGGAAAAGTCGAAGCGGTAGTCTCCGTTCTCCTTCCATACCTCCACCAGCTGCACCGTAGTGCGTTCCCAGCCAACCGCCGTATCCAGCGGCGGCGTAAACTGCGGGGTCAAAATCATGTTGATACCGCGCTTGACCGCGGTCTTGAGGAAATTGCGCATAATCGCCCAATGCGCCTCGGAGAAAACGGGTACATCGTAATAATCTGCCAAGCAATCGGCATGGAACCATTCCGTGCGCGGAAGGATCTGCTCCGGCAGAGCGAAGGGCAGCACCTCGATCTCCAGCCGCGCGCTCGCCAGCCGCTCACCGCTCTGCGGATCGTCGAAGTGGAACTCGATGGGGTACTTGCCCGCGGAGAAAGCCTCGGGAATTTCCACATCGATCCACAATGATTTCCAGCAGCAATCCGTTACCGCGATCATGCGACTCGCATCCTCGACCAGCAAGTCGGGATAGAGCCCTGGCGCCTTGCGCAGGTAGTTATTATCGGCGTGGGTATGCGCCACATACTGGCAGGGCACGTTTTCTACCGTGCGCACCGCAACCACATCCGCAATTGGCGAATCGACCTTTACCTGCACGAAGCGAGAATGGAAGTGCCCGTCGCGATCCCTGCCGTCGCCCGTGCCGATATAGGCGAGCTGAAACGACAGGCGGTCGTTGCGCAATACGGAAAGACCCACCTGTCCCAAAGAAGAGACGGGTTCCTCGTCCAGAAACACCTTGACCAAATCATCCAACAGCTTCAGCCGAATGGAACCGGAATAGTCAAACACACGCATTTCGATCACCCCTTGATTCCGCTTAGGGCAATGCCCTCCACGAATTGTTTTTGCAGACAAATGTACAGTACGAACGGGAACATGAACGTCATGGTGGAACCCGCCATGACCAAGCCATAATTGGTTTCAAAGCGTCCCTTGAGCAGCGAAAGCGCAACCGTGAGCGTATGCATACTGCTATCGGTACAAATGACCAGCGGCCAAAGGAAATTGTTCCACGACGATATGAATGTAAACACCGTGAGCGAAACCAGCGCGGGCATAATGAGCGGTACAACGATTCTGGAAAACTTGTAAACCTCTCCCGCGCCGTCAATATCCGCCGCCTCCAAAAGCGCGTCCGGCACCGACCCCATGAACTGTTTGATGAGGAACACGCCGAAGGCGTCGCAAGAGGGCAGCACCAGCGCCAGATAGCTGTTCATGAGCCCAAGATCGCGCATCATCAAAAACACCGGAATCATGGTTACCTGTCCGGGCACCGCCAAGGTGGCAAGATAAATCGCGAACACCGCTTTGCTGCCGGCAAAGCGCTTTTTCTCAATTCCATACGCCGCCATGGCGCAAAGCACGCAGTTGAGCAAGCAGGTGACCACCGCCACTAGCATACTGTTTTTCAGGGGCGTGGCGAAATTGATACGGTCGAATACCGCCCGATAATTGTGCAAATCGAGCGTGATATCCCGAAAGTGCAGGTACAGCGAATCGGAATTGGTAAACGACAAAAGGAACATATACAGAAATGGGAAAAACGCCAGCACAGCCATGATCGCCAGCAACAAAACCAGCGCGCCTTGACCGATTAAGTGAGGCGTAGAACGATCGACATCTTTCATACTACCCCTCCTTACTCGCGACCCAGAAACAGCTTCTGAATGTTATTGACGACCAGTATAAACACGAACAGCACCAGCGCTACGGTACAGGCGTAGCCCATTCTATACTCGCGGAACGCCGCGTTGTAAATGGTATACACCATTGTGTAGGTGGATTTACCCGGACCGCCCTGCGTCATGGCGTACACCATATCGAACGCTTGGAAGGACCATATAATCCCCAGCGTGACCACCAGATATGTGATAGGCTTTAAACAAGGCAGCGTTATAGAAAAGAACTGCTGCAGCTTGCTTGCGCCGTCCACCTCCGCCGCCTCGTAATAGCTCATGGGAATATCCATAATGCCCGCGTAGAAAATGACCAGAAAGTAGCCCACATTTTTCCAAATGGTCGCTATGCACACGGTGAGCAGCGCGGTGCTCTTTTGCCCCAACCAGTTGACGGGCGCAATTCCCACCAGCGAAATGGCTGAATTAACGACG
The DNA here is from genome assembly GCA_017460585.1 of Clostridia bacterium. Classification (GTDB taxonomy): domain Bacteria; phylum Bacillota; class Clostridia; order Christensenellales; family Aristaeellaceae; genus Faecivicinus. Next base: position 7,260 of record JAFUAR010000407.1, on the reverse strand, counting down.
CCTTTGGTGGAATCAAAGAGCAGCGTAAACAGCGTGCCGACCAATACGGACGAGGAGATGACCGGAATGAACATACATCCCTTCACGAAGCGACCGTAGCGATTTTGAAACCTCATGGCGATGATCGCCGCCACAATCATGGAAAGAATGGTCTGAATCGGAACAGTGGTTAATACGTATTGGAACGTATTGCGAAAAGACGCCTGAACAAACGGATCCTTAAACGCGGAAACGTAGTTCTTGAAGCCCACAAAGGACGGGGGCTTGAGCACATTGTAATCCGTCAGGCTTAAATAAAACGAGCGCACAATGGGAAAGGCGATGAACACCAGCAGCACCGCAAAGCTGGGCAATACAAACAGCCATCCCCACAAATTGTTTTTTTGTTTGGCTGACACGACCAACACTCCCTGTTGCAATATAACAGTTACGCACTTCAATATGCGTAAAAGCCCTAATTGGAGAAAAAGCGGCGCAAATTTGATATTTGCGCCGCTCAAGCTTGAGCTTTCTATTAGCTCAGACTTGCCGCATAGTCAATCGTGGTGCGCAGAGCCTCTTCGGGGGTGAGATCGTCCATCATCATGGACTGCAGGTTGGAATACAGCGCGGCTTCAATCTGCGAGAAGTTCGCAACTACGGGCAGCGCATGGAAGCCGGAAGCGGCTTCTTCATACATGGTTTCGAAAGCGGGATTGTCCAAATACTTCTCGCCTTCGGAGATCGGAGGCATCTGATAGACCTGCTCGTGGAACGCTTCCATTACGGGAATGGAGGTAATTTCCTTCATGAGGGAAATGGCGGCTTCCACATTCTTAGCGGAGCTCATCAGCACCAGAGAGTCGTTAGCAACGAAGGTGCCGCCGGCGGTTTCGGTGGTATAGGGCGCGAATCCCCAGTTGATGCCGGCTTCCGTGTTCTTCGCGGCGGCGGAGGTGGACATGATCGCCATGCCGATATCGCCGTTGCGGAAATCTTCCGCGATCGCGGAACCATCGCGAGAGGTGCAATACTCGCTGATGACGCCTTCGGTCTTGAGGCTGTACAGGAATTCGGCGGCCTTCAACGCGGCGTCAAAATCAGGGAACAGGTTGCCCTCGTCGTCTACCAAACGTCCGCCCGCCTGCCACAGGTAGGGGAAGAATACTTCGTTCAGATCACCGAAGTAGCCGCCCCACTGCTGGTCAAAGCCGGTCTTGCCGGTGGCTTCTTTGATCGCCTTGGCGGTGGAAACAAGCTCGTCCCAAGTGGTGGGCGCAGCGTCCAGACCCGCTTCCGCCAGCAAATCCATGTTGACGTACAGAATGCGGGGATTGCCCACTACGTAGGGCAGCAGATACTGCTGACCAAGCACCTTGCCGTTCTCCCAGTAAATGGCGGCAGCCTTCACCTCATCGGTGAAATACTCGTCGATGGGCAGAATCGCGCCGGAATCAATGTAATTGAACAGCATTTCATTGTACATATAGCCCACGTCCGGACCCGTGCCGCTGGCAACGCCGGTCATGTACTTTTCTTCGTAGCTGTCCCACGGAATAACTTCGATGTTGACCTGAGCGCCGGTGCGCGCCATCCAATCGGACAGCTGCTCCTCAAAGAACGCGGCGTCATTCTCGCCAAAGGGCGCGGTCCAATAGGTCACCGTTACGCCGCTAAAGTCCTCGGCGGAGGCAAGCGTGGCGCACATCGCAACGCAAAGCATCGCGACCAGTAACATGGAAACAAATTTCTTCATGAAAACCATCCTTTCAAGCCATAATAAATCGGCTAATTTTTACTGTTTGATTATAGCAAAATTTGGCACAATTTGTCAAGAAGATATACTTAGTTGTGACAAACAATCGCCGTTCATGTGCAAAGCATTCTTTCATTTTTCGCTATGCACATGAATTTTGCCATCCGATACAATATCGATCTCCGCTTCGTGAAACGCCCGCATGGCGCGCTCCATATATGCCAGATCCCGCGCGCCCGCCGATTCGTTGGCGGAGTGCATGGCCAGCTGCGCAAGTCCAATATCCACCGTGGGCATGGAGGCGTGCGTATTGGCGATATTGCCGAGCGTGGACCCGCCCAGAATATCCGAACGATTGGCGAAGCGCTGCACCGGCACGCCCGCGAATTTGCATACGCGCTCAAATACCGCCTGAGACACGCCGTCGCTGGTATATTTCTGACTGGCGTTGAACTTGACCACTACCCCCGCGTTCATGGCGACGCGGTGACCGTCGTCGTATTTCTCGGGATGGTTGGGGTGTACGGCGTGGGCGTTGTCGGCGGAGAGCATGAAGCTTCGAGCGATCGCGCTCGGAAGCGCCTGCCGATCCGGACACAACGCCGATACGATTCGCTCCAAGGTATCGGAGAGGAACGTAGAATCCGCGCCCTGTCGAGTGCCGCTGCCCACTTCCTCATTATCAAACACGCATGCCATATCGATGTGATCGCTCGACGCGGAATTGATGAGCGCGTGAACGGAGCAAAACGCACATTCCAAATCATCCAACCTCGGCGAAGCGATGAACTCATTCGACGCGCCCCAAAGCCGCGGCGCATCGCGATTGACTAGGTACAAATCCATACCCACAATCCACTCCGCGCGCACGCCAATCTGCTGCGCCGCCAGCGCTATGATATCCGCGCCCGCCGTTCCGTACACCGGCAGCATATCGACCTGCGCATTCAGCTTGACGCCGTCGTTCGCGTCGCGATTGAAGTGAATGGGTAAATTGGGAATCAACGCCAAATCGCGATCGATATTGACCAGACGCGTTTCCAGCCCATGTTCCGTCTCCACCACAACTCGACCCGCTACGGAAAGCGGACGATCCAGCCATGTAGACATGAGCATTCCGCCGTATTTTTCCACGTTCAGCATGGCGTAGCCCTGCGCCTCACGTTTGGGCGAAGGTTTCAGCTTAAAGCAAGGCGAATCCGAATGGCTGGCGACCATTTGAAAATGACTCGCGCCGCGCTCCGGCACGCGAAACGCGATAATGGACGATTGATTGCGGGTCACGAAATAGCGCCGTCCCGCTGTGACGGACCAGCTTTCGCCCTCGTTGAGTTCGTGATAGCCAGCGCGAATCAGCATATTGCGCAGATTGGCGACGGCGTGAAACGCCGTGGGCGAAGCCTGTATAAACTGCATGAATTCCCTAAGTATATTCATGGAAATAACCCTCCAAATATGGATGATGGCGAAACAATCGCATATGGATTATGCCATATGAGGGAATGAGTGTCAATATTAGAAAAAAACAGCTTCACGGTGTGCGCATGAACGCTCCAATAGCGCAGAAACGGAAAAACCTGCGCGCTTTGCGACGCAAGCTGCCAAATGAAGGCAATGCCGCCGACCGGTATTTACAATTCAAGCCTTGCCAGCTTCAAATTTGGGCATATAATATAAATTAGATCAAACTAACTTAGGCCGTTTTGAAAATTGAATTCATTGTGGAGGGGAATGAAATTATGCGTTCAGCGGCGGCAATTATGCACAAAAAGCAGTTTATCAAGGACGAATTGGATCGGCAGCTGCCACGACGACAGAGCGACGAGCTGTGGGCGCGGGCGCAGGAAAAGCTAGAGGAAATACTCAAGCGCTACGCCGATATTCCCACGGGCGAGCATATGCATACGGACCAGTATATCTTTCCCGCCGCGGCGCTGTATCTCACCGTAAAAGACGCAGTCAATCCGCAGCTTGCCTACAGCGTGATTGAAAACGCCTCCATTAATAAAACTACAAATTCCGGTGCAAAGCTTGTGAAGCTGATGCGCATTCCCTTTTTTCGCAATCTGTTCGTATGGATTTGGGACCCAATGACGAAGAAGATGTTCGGTCCGGCTCAAGGCTTTAAAAATACTTTCTACCCCAAAAAGAAGGGCGAATACCGCATGGATATTGTCGACTGCCCCTACTACCGGTATTTTACCCAATTGGGCTGTCCGGAGCTGACGAAAATATTCTGCGCCAACGATGAGCGCATCTACGGCAACCTTCCCGGTTTAGAGTTCATAAGAACGGGGACGCTTGGCACTGGGGCGAATTGCTGCGACTTCACTATTCGAAAGGTATAAGCGCTTCGTTTTTTTGCTGAAAGCGCGTTTCAACAGAATGGATCGATTGTGAGCAAGCATGGAGGTATTTTGCATGATGGAGCTGGTGTTATCTCTGGCGGGCTGCGCGCTGCTGTTCCTTGGCATTTGGGTCTCTACGCTCGCCATGCCGTGGAAGAGACTTGCGCTTTTCTTTCCGCAGGACGTGCAGGAACGGCTGCAGCCAAGGCTGGACAGACTGCCCATGAGCCCAAAACGCATTGTGGGATGGGGAATGCTGTTCCTGCTTGCGGCGGGATATATCGCTTTAGTCTGGATTGGCGGAATGGATGGCGTACGACGGGGGTTCAACTTTCAACGCTTCTTTCTGCGTTTTTTCATTGTGGGCGCGGCCATTAAAGCATTTGATATTATAGCGCTGGATTATTTTCTGCTGACCAAGACGCATTTCTTCCAGCATTATTTACCCGAAACGGAGGGTTGCGCGGGCTGGCAAAGCTTCGGCTACAACCGAAAGCAGCAGCTTTTGCAAATTGCTCTGCTTCCCATAGTATGTGTGGTATTGGCGAAGCTTTTTACCGCATTGCTTCCATAAATAGGAGAGAAATACGATGAATAAACGAGTATTTACGCTGGAACAGGATGGGTTTGTCGGCGCGTATTATCCCAACCCATCGGGCGAGCGGCGCGCCATGATTGCAATGTTCGGCGATTCCTCGGAGGACCGAATGGCGGTTTCCGGCGCAAAATGGATACACCGACAGGGCTGCCATTGTTTGGCAATGTCTCCGGCAAAAAAGGATTATGGTCACCATAATTACCCGCTGGAACGCTTTTGCCGAGCGATTGATTTTTTAAACAAACAGGGCTGCGATCAAATCGGCATGATCGGCGCTTCCACTACGGGAATGCTGGCGTTGACCGCCGCCTCCTATATTCCGCAAATCAGCCTGACGGTCGCCTTTTCTCCCTCGGATTTTGTGATGGAGGGCTTTTATCGGGATGGAAAGGACGGTATGCGCGAACGCCCCGGAGACGGTGAATCGACCGTAAGCTGGCAGGGAAAACCGCTCCCCTATTTGCCTTATGCCTACAGACATCCGGAATATTGGCGCAAGATCGAGGAAGAATCCAAAGAACGAGGCGATAAAATTGCTTCCCGCAGTTTGTTTGATGAATCCGAACGCCGCCACCCGATTCGCGAGGAAGAAAAGATCAAGGTAGAGCGCATTCAGGGCAAAGTCATCTGCGTTGGCGCGGAAGACGATGTGCTCTGGGATACCTGCAAATACATTCGCCGCATGGAAGCGCGCCTTAGGAAAACGCCCCACGAGTGCACATTTGAACCATGGATTTACACCCACGGCACGCACTTTGTCTTTCCGCAATCCATGCTCAAAAATATGCTGCCCATCGGTTCCGATTTGCTGGTTCGCTTCATGTTTAAGGCGGGTCGGGAATATTCGAAGGAATGCCGCCAGACCAGACTGGATATCGATCAAAGGCTGCAACGGGCGTTGCAGAATTGGTAGTTCTACCCACAGAAAACAAATGCGACGAACGAATTGGATTTCAACGTCCATTCATTCATCGCATTGCTCAAAGGAAATATCGATTTGACAAATCGACCCAACCGGTTTCGCATTACGGCGTATTCGCGCGGGAAATTGCCCAGTCACGCATCCACACGCCCTGTGGATTCAGGTCGTCGTCCGTCCAATCGGAAAGCTTGCGGCAGTCTGCTTTCAATATGCTGCTGGATTCATCCTTATGCGCCAAATTCCAGCACATATGGCTCAAGCCATACGCATCAATCAGCTCCCGCCATGCTTCCGCCGAATCGTAATCCAGCGCGCCGTTGCCGCTCGCGTCGCATATGCCAAACTCGCTAATAAACACGGGCAATCCCGCCTTGAGGCACTTTTCCAGCTTGAGCCGCAGGGGCAGCTTGTGGGTGCCGGCGTAGAAGTGCAGCGTGTACATGATGTTATCAAACGCCAACGGCTTGTTGAGCGCCTGATCGACATCCTGACTCCATGTGGGCGTGCCCACCAGTATCACGCTATTGGGCGCCGCGGCGCGAATCACCGGAATTATCGCGTTGGCATATTCACTCACACGCTCCCATGTGCCCGCGCCATTCGGTTCGTTGCAAATTTCATAGAGCACGTTGCCGGAATCGGCGTAGCGGCGCGCGAGCTCATCAAAGAAGCGAATCGCCTCCTCCTGATGCACGCACGGATCCTGATCGGACAATATGTGCCAATCGATAATCACGTACATTCCCAGCGCGGCAGCCGCATCCACGCCCTTGCACACCAGCGCCTTGAGCGCCTCCTGATCGCCGCCCGCACAATAGCCGCCGTATTCCTCGGTATACATCGCCAGCCGCACGCAGGACATATGCCACTCATCGCGCAGAAAGCGGAAGGTCTCCTCGTTCACGTACTCCGGAAACCACGCCAGTCCGTGGGTCGACATTCCTCGCAGCTGCAGAGGCGCACCGCTCTGATCCAGCAGGCGTCCATCCGCCACGTGGAGCGCGCCGTGAATTTCATAAGGCGTCATAGGCGTATTCTCCCCTCCCTCCGCCTGCGCGCAGGCGCACAGCGCAACCAGCGCCAGCGCGAAGCAGAACCATTTTGCAATGCGCTTCATAAGCTTCTTTCCATTCTATATAGCGGTTTACGCTTCCTCAAAATCCGCCTCCGGCGGAATCGCGCGGAATTCCTCCGTATCGAAAAACTCAACCAGCGTAATCTCCAACCCGTCGCAAATGTGCCGCAGCGTTACCACGCCCGGGTTTCGGCTCGCGCCGTAAATTATATTCTTCAATGTGGACGCGGAAATACCGCTCTTGCGCGCCAGCGCGTTCACGGAAATATTCCGCTCCCTGCACAGCGCGGATATGCGCTTCACAACGCATTCCCTCGTGGTCATTCCTACCCCTCCCATCGCGCCGCGACAGGTCTGCGGCGCGCATAAAATAGATTTCTTATGATAATATGCTATCATACACGATCAATATTAATTTTTCGCGTTTAGTGTTCGGCAAATCGGGTGGCGACGCGTGCCCCATTGCTCCATTCGTTACCATTCACCCATGGGGTGTCGGGGATCGCAATCCCCGACATTCAATCCGCAGCGGCGGCGTGTACGCCGCGAGGACGCGGACCAAGTGTCCGCTTCCTTGCAGGT
>JAFUAR010000406.1 GCA_017460585.1 Clostridia bacterium | reverse complement strand
GCGGCGTGGCGCGCACCAAGCTGTATCAGCTGGATCGATTGAGCGCGTACGATCACCGCACCTGCGCGCTTCTGCCGCCGGTGGAAGCGCTGACGGAGCTTTCCGAATTCGACTTCGACCAGCTCTGCGGCGTGATCGACGTGCTGCTGGGACCCAACGGCTGCCCGTGGGACCGCGCGCAAACCCACGAATCGCTGCGCTCCTATATGCTGGAGGAGGCGTATGAGGCGGTCGGCGCGATTCACGACGGCGATCTGTGGCATTTGGCGGACGAGCTGGGCGACGTGCTCCTACAGGTAGTGCTGCACGCGGGCATCGCCCAGCGGCACGGCGAATTCTCCATTCGCGACGTCACCACCGCCATCGCCCAAAAGATGATTCACCGCCATTCGCACATATTCGGGCACGACAGCGCCGATACCGCCGATTCGGTGGGCGCGCTGTGGAGCCGCAACAAAATGCTGGAGCGCGGTCAAACCACCCAGAGCGAGGTATTGAAGGATATGCCCACGGGCTTTCCCGCCCTGCTGCGCGCGGCGAAGGTGCTCAAGCGCGTGGACGCGGCGTTTGGGCGCGAGGACTTGGACGTAAGTGAGGCGGCGCGACAGGCGGAGGAAGCCCTGCGCGCAAGCGCGGACGCGACCGATATGGAGTGCGCGCTGGGGCAAGCGCTGTTTGCCATGATCGCCCTATGCCGCGCCCGCGGCGTGGACGCCGAGCTGGCGCTCACCCGCGCGGTCGATCAATGCATTGCGCGCTTTGAACAGTGCGAGGCGAAGGTACGGCGCTCGGGGCGGCAGTGGAGCGCGCTCACGAAGGAGGAATTGGGCGAGCTCTACCGCGATTTCTCCACGGAGCACGAACGCTGAGCGCAGCCTGAAAACAGTATTTTTCATTTCCTGTAAAATTGCAATAATTCATGAAATGATGCAGGAATCCAGTTGCGCAATGCCGTATAATCGTATATGGATATTCGCGCGAAACTTTCACCCATCGCGCATACAAATAGCTGGAGGTGCAGCCCATGAATAAGAAGACCCTGATCGGCAAGGTTGCCGAAAAAGCCAATTTGACCCACAAGCAGACCGAAGCCGCCCTCGCCGCCCTGACCGACACCATCGCCGAGGCGCTCAAGGAAGACGATAAGGTGCAGATTATCGGTTTCGGCACGTTCTCCGTGCGCGAATACGCCGAGCGCGACGGTCACAGCCCCGCCACTGGCGAGCCGGTGAAAATTCCCGCGCGTAAGGTTCCGGTATTCAAGGCGAGCAAGCGCCTGAAGGATCAGTTCTAAGGAACCGTTAGGTGCAGGGCGCTTCCGCTATGGGGAGCGTCCTGTATATTTTATTCAGGAGATGAATCCGCATGAGCAGAAAAGCCATGGAAGCCAAAAGACCTATGGAGCGCGTGGCGCCCACTTCGATTCGGCTGGATAAGTTTTTGAAGATTTCCCGCATTATCAAGCGCCGCAGCGTCGCCAACGACGCGTGCTCCACCGGTCACGTCACCGTCAACGGCAAGGAAGGCAAGCCGGGCACCGATGTGAAGGTGGGCGACGTGCTGGGCATTCGCTTTGGCGAAAAGTATTCCGAGTACGAGGTGCTCTCCATTCAGGAGCACGCGGCGAAGCAGGACGCGGCGGAGATGTTCCGCCTGATTCGGTGAGCGTCTGGGCGGTGATCGTCGCGGCGGGGCGCGGCGTTCGTTCGGGGCTGAGCCAGAACAAGGTGTTCTTTCCCATAGAGGGGCGCTCGGCGCTTTCGCGCTGTCTGGACGCGTTTGAGCGCGCGGACGCCTTCGACGGCGTCGTTCTGGTGCTTTCCGCCGCCGACGAGGCGCGCTACCGCGAGATATGCGACCGCGAAGGAGCGCACCCGCTGGTTCGAAGCATCGCGCACGGCGGGGCGACCCGTCAGGAATCGGTTTGGGCGGGGCTGGAGCAGCTGCCCGAGGACTGCGAGCTTGTCGCCATACACGACGCGGCGCGACCGTTCGTGGCGGAGGATATACTGCGCAATACGCTTGAAAGCGCGCAAAATACGGGCAGCGGGGTCATCTCCACGCCCATTACGGACGCGCTCAAGCGCGTATCGGCGGATGGCGCGGTCACCAGCGTATCCCGCGACGACTACCGCTGCGTGCAGACCCCGCAGGCGTTTCGCCGGCGCGAAATTGTGGACGCGCACCGGCTGGCGCGGCGTGAGGGCTACACCGCCATGGACGACGCGGAGCTATACGAGCGGGCGTATGGCGGCGTAACGCTGGTGGAGACCGCGAGCGCGCGCCAAAACCGAAAGCTGACCATGCCGGAGGATTTTACCATGAGAGAACCGAAAGAGCTGCGCATCGGCTCGGGGTACGACGCGCACCGCCTCAAGGCGGGCAGGGCGCTGGTGCTCTGCGGTGTAACGGTACCGCACGAAAAGGGATTGGACGGGCATTCCGACGCGGATGTCGCCGTGCACGCCCTGATGGACGCGCTGCTG
>JAFUAR010000405.1 GCA_017460585.1 Clostridia bacterium | reverse complement strand
TGCTCATTTGATCCTGCGCCAAATGCGGCAGCAGGTCGGTGATGCAGAATACGGGGTCGTCGTCCTTCTCGCCCACGCAAACCTCCAGAACGGTGCCATCCTGCTTGACCACTACGCCGTGCAGCGCCAGCGGCAGCGCGAGCCACTGGTACTTTTTAATGCCGCCGTAGTAATGGGTATCCAAATAGAGCTGTCCATCGTCCTCGTAGAGCGGGTTCTGCTTTACATCGATGCGCGGAGAATCGATGTGCGCGCCCAATATGCGCAATCCTTTCTCGAGCGGCTGGCGACCTACAATAAACGCCATAAAGCTCTTGCCCATCCAGTTGCGGTATACGCGGTCGCCGGGCTGCAGAACTGCGCCGGAATCGATCAGCGCGTCCAAATCGCGAAAGCCGGAGGCACGGCAGAGATTTTCTGCCTGATGCGATGCCTCGCGTTCGGTCTTCGCCGCATCCAGAAAGTCCATATAATCGCGCGCGAACCGCATGACGTTCGCCTTGTCCTGCGGCGAATACTTTTTCCATGCGTTTTGCCGAAGCATAGTGAATTCCACCTTTCCGTGAATCAATCCATTTGAACGCCCGACGCGCTTGTGTTCGGGTCGGGCGAATCTCAAACTAAAACGTGAGCCTTACGAGCTTCAAGCACTTTAATGTTGAGACCAGTATCAATGAGCGCTTATTCAGCGCTGGCGATCAGCTCGCCGCTGTGTTCGCGGTTCATCTTCATACACATTTCCAAAAGCTTTGCCAATGCCACGCCGTGCAGCTGCTGCTTCTGCCCGCGAACGGTGATGGATACCGTGCGCTCGGCGACTTCCTTATCGCCCACTACAATAATGTAGGGATCCTTCATGGTCTTGAAGTACTTGATCTTCTCGTTCATGTTCTTATCGGCGTAGTCCGCCTCCACTCGAACGTGCAGATCGGTGAGCAGATGCTCGATCTCCTTCGCGTAGGCGTTGTGCTCGGTGCGAATGGGCACGATCGCCACCTGATAGGGACTCATCCAGAAGGGGAAAGCACCCTTGTAGTGCTCGATCAATATGCCGATGAAGCGCTCCAGAGAGCCGAATATCGCGCGGTGCAGCACTACGGGCTGCTTGAGAGCGCCGTCGCTGTCCACATAGGTCAGACCGAAGTTGTGCGGCAGTTGGAAGTCCAGCTGTACGGTGCCGCACTGCCACTCGCGACCGAGCGCATCCTTGATCTGAAGGTCAATTTTGGGTCCGTAGAACGCGCCGTCGCCTTCGTTGATCTCGTAATTGCCTTCGCCGTATTTCTCGTTCAGTATCTTTTTCAGCGAAGCCTCCGCGCGGTTCCAAACTTCGATATCGCCCATGAAGTCGTCCGGACGGGTAGAGAGCTCGGCGCGATAGGTCAAGCCGAAGGTGGAATAGATTTCGTCGGCGATATCCATAATATCCTTAATTTCCGCCTCGATCTGATCCTCGGTCACGAAGGTGTGATCGTCGTCCTGCCGGAACTCCTGCACGCGGAACAAACCGTTCATTTGACCGGACTTTTCCTTGCGGTGAATGACGTCCAGCTCGTTGTAACGGATGGGCAGCTCCTTATAGGAGTGAATAGTGCGCTTGAAGGTGAGCATGGCGTTGGGGCAGTTCATGGGCTTGGCGGCCATTACGTCGTCGC
>JAFUAR010000404.1 GCA_017460585.1 Clostridia bacterium | reverse complement strand
TGTCGCCGCAGGCAATGGTATCAAACCCTACGGACTGCAGCGCCTTCACCGTGGAGAGCTTGGATTGCTGGATGCGTATGGTATAGCCGCTAATGCGCCCGCTTGCATCGGTTTGCAGCGCGTTGCACAGCAGCGTAGGCCAGTGCAGCTTCTCCATGAGCGGCTTGGCGAATTGGGTAAAGGTATCGCTCAATATCACCGCCTGCGTCACGCTGCGCAGCTTGTCCAAAAACTCTATCGCGCCGGGCATAGGGTCTATGGTGCGAATCACGCGCTGAATGTCCGCCAATCCGTAGCCGTGCGCTTCCAGTATGCTCAAGCGCCAGCGCATGAGCTTGTCGTAATCCGGCTCGTCGCGCGTGGTGCGGCAAAGCTCGGGAATGCCGCTCGCCTGAGAGAACGCTATCCAAATTTCCGGTACGAGCACGCCCTCCAAATCGAGACAAACGATGTTCAGTTCACTCATTGCTATCTTCTTCCTTCTAAATATAAAGGCATTCGCCCACTTCGGAAGCGAATGCCTTTGGCAATTTTATACGTGCAGGGAGTAGTTCGGAGCTTCCTTGGTGATGTTGATATCGTGCGGATGGCTTTCCACCAAGCCCGCCGAGGTAATGCGAATGAATTCGCCGCGCTCGCGCAGCGCCTGAATGCTTTCGGTACCGCAATAGCCCATGCTGGAGCGCAAGCCGCCGATCAGCTGGAACACGGTGTCCGCCAGAGGTCCCTTGTAGGGCACGCGACCCTCCACGCCTTCGGGCACCAGCTTCTTCTGTCCCTCCTGGAAGTAGCGGTCCTTGCTGCCCTCCGCCATGGCCGCGAGCGAACCCATGCCGCGGTATACCTTGTAGGAACGCCCCTGATAGATTTCGGTGGCGCCCGGGCTCTCCTCCGTGCCGGCAAACAGACTGCCCATCATTACGGCGCTGGCGCCGGCGGCAATCGCCTTGGGAATATCGCCGGAGTACTTAATGCCGCCGTCGGCAATAATCGTCTTGCCAAACTGATCCGCCGCCTCCGCGCAATCCATAATGGCGGTAATCTGCGGCACGCCGATGCCTGCGATCACGCGCGTGGTGCAAATGGAACCGGGACCAATGCCCACCTTCACCACATCCGCGCCGGCGGAAATCAGGTCCTTGGTCGCGGGAGCGGTGGCCACGTTGCCCGCGATGATGGTGAGCGCCGGATACGCCGCGCGAATCCTTTCCACCATGCGCAGCACACCCTCGGAATGCCCGTGCGCGGTATCCAGACCGATGCAGTCCACCTGCGCGTCCACCAGCGCGGCGACGCGCTCCATGGTATCGGCGGTTACGCCCACCGCAGCGCCGCACAACAGCCTGCCGCGTTCATCGAGCGCGGAGTTCGGGTATTTGGTGCTCTTTTGAATATCTTTAATGGTAATCAAGCCGCGAAGGTTGCCGTTTTCATCCACAATGGGCAGCTTTTCAATGCGATGCTGCGCCAAAATTTCCTTCGCGCTTTCCAAATTGGTGCCTACGGGAGCGGTAATGAGGATGTCCTTGGTCATGACATTCGCGATGGGCTGATCGAAGTCCGTTTCAAAGCGCAAATCGCGGTTGGTCAATATACCCACCAGTTTGCCGTTTTCGGTAATGGGAACGCCGGAAATGCGGTAGCGCGCCATGAGCTCCTGCGCGTCCTGCACCTTATGCTGAGGGGAAAGATAGAAGGGATCGGAAATGACGCCGTTTTCGCTGCGCTTGACCTTATCGACCATCGCCGCCTGCGCCTCGATGGACATATTCTTGTGGATAATTCCCAAGCCGCCCTCGCGCGCGATCGCAATCGCCATGCGGGAATCCGTTACGGTATCCATCGCCGCGCTGAGCATGGGAATGTTGAGCTTCAAATTCTTCGCCAGCTGTACCGTTAGATCGACTTCACGGGGAAGCACATTGCTCTTCTGAGGAACGAGGAGAACATCGTCAAACGTAAGACCTTCGCGAATCATCGCCAATTCCAACACCCTCTCCATATTTTATTTGACGTATCATAGCAAACGGATGCAAAAAATATCCTATCCATTCAGTAAATTCTTGAATAAATGTCGGTTCCGATTGAAAGCGCGCGTCGGGTGGATTATAATTCTATTAGGGGGGTGAGAAAAATGGCGGAACGCGTAATACTGCACGCGGACTGCAACAACTTCTACGCGTCCTGCGAATGCTTGGAGCGTCCGGAGCTGAAAAATGTGCCCATGGCGGTAGCGGGCGATCCTCAAAAGCGCGTGGGCATTGTGGTGGCGAAGAACGAGCTGGCGAAGCGCTTTGGCGTAAAAACCACCGACACCGTGCGTGAGGCGCGCCGCAAATGCCCCCAAATCGTATTTGTTCCGCCGAGGCATTCCTATTACAAACGCATCTCCCAGCGCGTCAACGCGATCTACAGGCGCTATACGGACTATGTGGAGCCCGCCTCCATCGATGAATCCTATATCGACGTCAGCGACTGCGAGCGCACCATCGGCAAGTCGCCCAAGGCGCTGGCGGACGAGCTGCGTACTCGCGTGCGCGAGGAAATCGGCATTACCATATCGGTGGGCGTATCGTTTTGCAAAACCTTCGCCAAAATGGGTTCGGACTACAAAAAGCCGGACGCGACCACCGTCATCACCCGCGAGAACTTTCGCGAAATCCTATGGGTACTGCCCGTGTCCGATCTGCTCTACGCCGGTCGCTCATCGGTGCGCGCGCTTGGGCAAATGGGCATATCCACCATCGGCGATCTGGCGCGCAGCGACCCTGCCCGCCTGCAAAAGGCGCTGGGAAAGCAAGGGCTGTCGCTATGGAATTCCGCCAACGGGCTGGACGACGAACCCGTGCACCGCTTCGATGAAAAGCGCGAAATCAAATCCGTAAGCCACGGGCGCACGTTCCCCTACGACCTGACCGACGAACAGGAAATCCGGCAGGCGATCACCATGCTCTCGGGCGAGGTGTCGCGCTCGCTCAAGAAGGATGGTCTGCAGGGGCGCGTCATCAGCGTGCAGATTCGCCGACCGGACATGGTCACCATATCGCGCCAGACGAGCCTGAGCCGCGCGACCAACCTGCAGCACGCCATTCGCGACGGCGCTTGGGCGCTGCTGCAAGCCAACTGGACCGTCTCGCCCGCCCACCCCATTCGCGCGCTCACCGTGGGCGTCAGCGCGCTGCAAAGCCCCGATGAAGGCGCGCAGGTCAGCCTGTTCGATATAGGGCTTCAAGGTAACGACGAGCAAAGTCAAGCGCGCATCGAGCAGCTGGAAAGCGCCGTAGAGGCGCTGCAGGCGCGCTTTGGGCGCGAACGACTGACGCTGGGCTTTCCCCTGTCCGATACCAAGAACGGGCGCTAGAGCATATATCTTGCGCATTTTCGGTTCGTCTAAAGCAATGAATCCCGCCTGTTGACCCCCGAAGCAAAGGCTTTCGCACCCGTTGGAATGCGAAAGCCTTTTGAATGGATATCAATTACAAATTCAGGTTCGCCAGCTTGAGCCCCGCCTCGATCACGTGCTCGGGCAGCTGCGAGAACATTTGGTTTACCGAATTGTGCTGGTAGTAGCGCATAATGGTTTCGGCGAACATGGGCGCGACCGAAACGGTCTTGAACTTCTCCTGCCCAATGATGTTGGGGTTGAACACCGTATCGGTGGAGTACACGGTTTGAATCGGGCTGGAATTGATCTTCTGCACGCCGTGCGCCGATATAATGTTATGGCTCAGCATGGCGATGATATTCAGCGCGCCGCGCTCCTTGAGCCCGTTCGCCAAATTCACCAGCGTGCCGCCGGAAATGGTAAAATCGTCCACAATCAGGCAATTCTTACCCTTCACATTGCCGATAATCTCCAGCACCTCGGCGTTTTCGGAATGGTCCGAGCGGTTCTTATCGCCAATGGCGACCGGCAGGTTGAGCGAAGCGGCGAACTTTCTCGCCTGCTTGGCATAGCCCGCGTCCGGAGAGACCACCACCATGTTCTCAGTGCCCACGCGCGCGATTACTTCCTTGAGCATTGGCTGCGCAATCAGGTGATCCATCGGGCGCTTGAAGAAGCCCTGCAGCTGCTGGGCGTGCAGGTCCATGGTCACGAAGCGGTCCGCGCCCGCCAGCTCCATGCATTCCGCGCACACCCGCGCGCGAATGGAAACGCGGGGCTCATCCTTCTTGTCGCCCTTGCCGTAGCCGAAGTACGGCATCACCAGCGTCACCATGCGGGCGTTGGCGCGCTTAAACGCGTCCATCCAGAACAGTATTTCCACGAATTCGCTGTTGGAGTGCATTCCAATGGGCTGCACCAGAAATACCTCGCGGTCGCGCACCGATTCATTGATGCGCACAAAGGTGTTGCCCTCGGAAAAAGTGATGACCTCGCTGGAGCTCAGCGGCATACCAATGTAGCTGCACATTCGCTCCGCAAACACTTTGCCGGTACTGCCGGCGAATATCATGGCATCGTTTAACATGAAAACTCCCCCATTAATACGCTTTCATTCGTCGTCAGTCCATCGCGACAATCGCTTCGGCTTCAATCAGCGCGCCCATGGGCGGCTTCGCGACCTCCACGCAGCTTCTCGCCGGGCAATCGGTCTGAAAGTATTCCGCGTACACCTGATTGACCGCTCCAAAGGAAGCGATATCCTGCAAAAATACCGTGGTCTTCAATACATCCGCAAAGGAACGGTTCAGCTCCTTCAAAATCACGCCCATGTTTTCAAACACCTGCCGCGCCTGCGCCGCCGCGTCGCCTTCGACCAGCTTGCCGGTTTCCGGCACCACGGGAATCACGCCGGAAAGGTAACCGGTATCGTTGTGAATGACCGCCGTGGAATAGGGACCGATGGCTTTGGGACCCGCCTGAGTTAAATGCGTCTGTTTCATGGTATACGCTCCTATCTTCTGCTCTCTCCA
Organism: Clostridia bacterium; assembly: GCA_017460585.1. GTDB lineage: Bacteria > Bacillota > Clostridia > Christensenellales > Aristaeellaceae > Faecivicinus. Next base: position 1,265 of record JAFUAR010000404.1, on the reverse strand, counting down.
GTGATGCACGCGCGCCAAGCCTTACCCCTTCTGCGCGCGAAGCATACTTCCTCTCCTTTAAGAAAACGCCGCAGCGCGTTCGCGTTTTCTCTTAGATGCCTCTATTATAGCACAGCCCCTACGCGCGCTGAAAGCCGATTTGCGTCGGACTCTTGTTAAAACACATTAAAATAAAAAACAAATAATGTGGCGCGTAATGCTGGGAAAGCGCCTCCCGCAAAAAACGTTCCCTGCTCCCTTCGTGGGAGCGGGGAACGCCAAACCTATGCCTGCTGCGCTTCGCCTTCGGCAATCGCCGCGGTCTCATCGGCGCTGCCGGTCTTCATGAAGCGCTCAAACTGCTCGCGATCCAGCTTTTCGCGCTCGATCAAAAGCTGCGCCAAACCGTCCAGCTGCGCGCGGTGGTCGGTTAAAATCTGCTTTGCGCGCCGATAAGCGGATTCCAGCAGATCGTGCACCTCTACATCGATCTCGCTGGATACGTTTTCCGAAAGATTTGAACCCTGCTGCGCAAACGACTTGCCCAAGAATACCTCGTGCTCGCTGCCCAGATATACCGGTCCCAGCTTTTCGCTCATGCCGTATTCGGTCACCATGCCGCGCGCGAGCTCGGTGGCGCGCTTAATATCGCTGGAAGCGCCGGTGGATACGTCGCCAAATACGATATCCTCCGCCACGCGACCGCCCATCAGGCTCGCCATTTCCGCCTTCAATCGCGCCGTGGTGATGAAGTTAAACTCCTCCTGCGGCAGATACATGGTGTAGCCGCCCGCCTGTCCTCTGGGAATAGTGGTAATTTCGTGCACGGAATCGCACTCGGGAATGTAGTACGATACAATGGCGTGCCCGCCCTCGTGGTAGGCGACCAGCTTGCGGTCCGCGGGCGTGACGCGCTTGGACTTTTTCTCCGGTCCCGCCATTACGCGGGTAATCGCCTCTTCAATTTGAGGCATACCGATCTTTTCCAAGTTGCCGCGCGCCGCCAACAGCGCCGCTTCGTTCATTACGTTCATTAGATCCGCGCCGGTAAAGTAGGGCGTTCTGCGCGCCAATACCTTGAGATCCACATCGTCGCCCAGCGGCTTATTTCTGGAATGCACCTTCAAAATAGCTTCGCGACCCACCACGTCGGGGTAGTTCACCGTAATGCGCCGGTCAAAGCGACCCGGGCGCAATAGCGCGGGGTCGAGCACATCCACGCGGTTCGTCGCCGCCATTACAATGACGCCCTGATTCGGGGCGAATCCGTCCATCTCCACCAGCAG
>JAFUAR010000403.1 GCA_017460585.1 Clostridia bacterium | reverse complement strand
CAATCGCTCGCACTTTCCGCGACCACCTTTGTTGGGCAGAATCTGGGACAGGGCAAGGTCGAGCGCGCGAAGAAGGGCGTGCGCATCGCGCTGCTGACCGCGCTTGCCAGCACCGTATTGATCTCCGCAGTGGTCATGCTCACCGCCCCGCATCTGGTGCGCTTCTTCAATACGCGCGAAGAAGTAATCGCCTACGGCAGCCTGTTCCTAATGCGGCTTACGCCATTTTACGTAATGTGCTGCATCAATCAGGTGTATTCCGGCGCGCTGCGCGGTGCGGGCGACGCCAGAGCCCCCATGCTGATTATGCTGGGGTCCTTCGTACTGTTCCGGCAGGCGTATCTATTCGTGGTATCCCACTTTATTGCCAATGAAATTCTGCCTTTGGCAATGGCCTATCCCGCGGGCTGGTTCGTTTGCAGCGTACTGACGCTAATCTATTACCGCCGCGCCGATATTGGTCGGTACCGCGTAACGCAAGCGACGTAAGGGGGAAATCCATGGCGATTGATCGAAGCGAACATATGTGTTTTCTCATACGCGCGCTGCAAAAGGATATGCCGCAATACGGTCATTTGCCCCTGCCCGATTCCGAATTCGAGCAATGGCAAATGCTGCGCAGCCTAATGAACGTGCGTCCGCCCATGTCGGTTAACGACGAGTTCCTGCGCGTACAAAACGAGCTTCTGCAGGATATGGTTCTATCGCGCGGCGTAACCGATGCGATGGCGCTGGAAGGCGCTTCTATCGACCCCCGCATCGCGCTATGGCAGGGCGACATAACCACCCTTCGATGCGATGCGATTGTCAACGCCGCCAACAGCGCGTTGTTGGGTTGCTTTTCACCCCTGCACGGCTGTATAGACAACATCATCCACACCATGAGCGGCGTACAGCTGCGCCTAGAATGCGACCGGCTGATGCGTGCACAAGGACACGAGGAACCAACCGGCGTAGCAAAGCTCACCCCCGGGTATAATCTGCCCGCCAAATATGTGCTGCATACGGTCGGTCCCATCATCTTCGGTCCGTTAACCCGCGAGGACGAAGCGCTTCTGGCATCCTGCTACCGCTCGTGTTTGGCGCTCGCGGAACAGCACAATTGCCAAAGCATCGCCTTCTGCTGCATCTCCACCGGCGTATTCCGCTTCCCGCCTGCGCGCGCCGCGGAAATCGCGGTACGTGAAACTATGAATTTCCTTCAAGGCAATTCAACACTGCGTCGGGTGGTATTCAACGTATTTAAAGACAGCGATCTGGATATATACCAGCGTATACTGCACAGAAAAGCCCAATTTCAAAATCACTGATGGAAGGATGGAAGAACACCCCATGAGCGCAATGACGAACATACGGCAATTCTTCGGCGTACAGGACATGACGGTCGGTCGACCAATGACCAAATTGATTCAATTCTCCGTGCCGCTGCTAATCGGCAACCTCGCACAGCAGCTGTATAACACGGTCGATTCCATCATTGTCGGCAAGTATATTGGCGATACCGCGCTGGCGGCGGTAGGCACCGCGGGACCCATTCTCAATCTCTTGTTGGTACTATTTATGGGTATCGCCACCGGTGCGAGCATACTCTCCTCGCAGTATTTCGGCGCGAAGGACCGCGAAAAGCTAAGCCGCGTAGTGGGCAGCACCATCATCCTCACGGCGGCGTCCGGTCTGCTCATGATGGCGGTCGGCTACTTCTGTTCGCCCTTTCTGATCAGCCTCGTCGCGCCGCCGGAGGATGTGGCGGCGGGTGCGATCATTTATCTGCAAATCATATTTATCGGCGTGCTGGGCAGCGCCGCCTACAACATATTTGCGGGCGTGCTGCGCGGTATGGGCGACAGCGTATATCCGCTCTTCTACCTGATATTGGCAAGCCTGATTAACGTGGTTCTGGATATACTGTTCGTCAGCCGCTTCCGCATGGGCATTGCCGGCGTGGCATGGGCAACCATCATCGCCCAAGCGGTCTCCGGTACGCTGTGCCTCATTCGCCTTTGCGGTATGAAGCACCTGATCGATCTCAACCGTAAAACGCTGGTGCCCGACGGACCGCTGACCAAGCAGCTCTGTCTGCTGGGTTTGCCCGCGGGTATCACGCAGGCGATCTTCTCCATGTCCTCCATCGTAGTGCAGAGCCTCACGAACTCACTGGGCACGGCGGTCATCGCCGCGAACGTGGCGGTTATGCGCGTAGACGGCTTCGCAATGATGCCGAACTTCACCTTTGGTACCGCCTCCACTACCTATGTAGGGCAGAACATCGGCGCCAAGCGTGTGGACCGCATCCATCAGGGCATGAAGGATCTGCTCAAGCTCGCGCTGGGCGTATCCACGGTATTGGTACTGTGCATACTGTTGTTCGGTCACATCCTCATCGGTATGTTTACCGAAACGCCCGATGTCATCAATATCGGCTTACGCGGTTTGCACTGGCTTGCGCTGGGATACATCGTATTCTCCGTAAGTCAAGTGCTGCAGGGTGCAATGCGCGGCGCGGGTGAAACCATGATTCCCATGTGGATCTCCATCATCACCACAATACTCATTCGTATGCCTTTGGCGTATCTGCTGGTTTGGTTCTCTCGCTCCGAAACTTGGCCGAAGGGCTCTCCGGACGGACTGTTCGCCTCCATGTTGATCTCATGGGTGTTGGGTATGCTGATGAGCGTATTTACCTATATGCGCGGTTCGTGGAAACGCAAGCTTCCGCCGGATTTAAGAACTATGCTGTAAAGAAACATTTGAGCAGGGTTTGCAAAAACGCACCCTGCTCTTTTCTTGGTCTAGAAACCCTTCTTCACATATCTTCCGCTCACATATGCATACCGTCCGGCGGCAATATACGCTTATGCCTTTCTTTGGCGTTCCAATAGAAGCTCTCTTCCAATTTTACCGGAAACGTGCTCTAAAACAATCTCCACGCAGCATAGCGTGTGGTTGCGAATGGTCTCCTCCGTCTCCTCAATGCAGCCCTGCTCAAATCCCTTGCAGTACTTAAAGCCCACCGCCAACGCCGCGGCGCGAAGCTCCTCCTCGTCTTCCAATATGCGCGCGCGTCCAAATGCGATTACGCTGGAAAACTTGGTGGTACGCTCCTCTGGCAGCACTTCCTCTCGATCTACCACGCAGAGCGATACCTTCGGCTCTTTGGCAATGGCATCTACCTTATGTCCCGTCTTCGCACCGTGAAACACTATTTTGCCAAGCCCATCGTCCGGAATATAGGCGAAATTGAGCGGAACGGTGTAGGGATACCCTTCGTCCCCGATTAGTCCCAAAACCATAGTTGAAGCGCGGTTCAGTATTTCCACGCACTCTTCAAACGAAATTTCCTGCTTAAATCTTCTCATCTTGCGAAACATGGGGCACCTCTCCCTAATTTTCAATTGCTATGGTCAATAGCTTGTACGCATTATAGCACAATGCGCGCCCACAGTCTGTTTACCTGTTTGTAAATTATTCCCAACTGGCTTGACCGATATGACAAATCATGCTAATATGACCTCAATGCAATCGGAATAGAGGCGCGACTTGCAATCAGTACAGCTTTTCCGTATTCGGGGCGTTCGCAGCGCACCGGAGGGGCTTGAAAGGTGCGGTCGCCGAAGATGGTCGAGGCGAAAGACCGTCTGGGCGCTGGAAGAATATTTCAGCGACTGTCGCATACGCGGAGAGCTATTGGATATTGCAAGGCGAGCGGTCGTTCATCACCGCAACGCCCCTCATGTTCTTAGCCGCCGCAGACGGCTATTTTTTGTTTGCGAAATCGGATATAAGGCGGGTAAGAATTATGAAACGTGAATCCATTTTTCTCGGCGCGGCCACTGCGCTCATCACTCCCCTGACGCCGGACGGCATCGACTTCGATCAATTCGGCAAGCTCATTGATTGGCAGATCGATTCGGGTATTGACGCGCTCGTCATCGCGGGAACGACCGGCGAGGGCTCTACCCTTACCGACGAGGAGCACCGCGCCTGCCTGCGCTTCGCGGTGGAGCGCGCAAACCATCGCGTGCCCATCATCGCGGGCACGGGTTCCAACGATACCGCGTATGCCGTCGACCTAACGCGTTACGCCTGCTCGGTCGGCGCGGACGCCATGCTGGTCGTCACCCCTTATTACAATAAGGCGACGCAGAAGGGTCTTATTCAAATGTACGAGACTATTGCCGATGCGAGCGATAAGCCATTGATCCTGTACAACGTGCCCTCCCGCACCGGCGTGGGCATCGAGCCCAAAACCTATCTAGCGCTTTCCGAGCACCCCAATATCGCCGCAATCAAAGAGGCGAACGGTAATATTTCCAAAATTGTGGAAACCCGTGCGCTCATCGGCGATCGGCTGGATATTTATTCCGGAAATGACGACGAAATCGTGCCGATACTGTCGGTCGGCGGCGCTGGCGTCATCTCCGTTTTGAGCAACGTGCTGCCTCGAGAAACCTCTTTGCTGTGCAAAAAGTTCTTCGCCGGAGACATTGCGGGCAGCCTCGAGCTTCAGCTTAGGTTTCTACCCCTCATTCAGGCGCTGTTCTGCGAGGTGAACCCCATTCCCGTAAAGGCGGCAATGGCGGCGCTTGGCTGGTGCGAGAATTCTCTGCGCCTGCCGCTGACCCCCATTGAAGAGGAGCATCGCGCACTATTGCTGGAGCGAATGAACGCGCTCGGCATTTTAGGAGGGGAACGCCATGCTTAAATTGCTGGTTCACGGCGCAAATGGTCACATGGGGCGCATACTGTGCGGTTTGATCGAGGCGGATCCGGCTTATGCGCTGGTCGGTCACATAGACGCTTCCGGCGGCGAGAATTGCCTTGGCAGCCTGAGCGACTTTACCGGCGATGCCGATATGCTCGTCGATTTCTCGCACCACAGCGCCACGCAGACTCTGCTGAATTGGGCGATTGCGCGCTCCATGCCCGTGGTATTGGCGACCACCGGACAGACCGATGAGGAAAAATCCCTTATTCGGAACGCAGCCCAACAAATTCCCATTTTCTTTTCGGCAAATATGTCCCCCGCCGTCGCTCTTCTTGCGGATATGGCGGCGCAAGCGGTTCGAATGTTTCCGAAGGCGGATGTGGAAATCGTAGAACGCCACCATCACAGAAAGCTGGATGTGCCCAGCGGAACCGCGCTCATGCTGGCGCGCGCCATACAGGCGGAACGACCCGATTCTACGCTGAACGTCGGTCGGCATGAAAACGGCAGACGCGACTCCAATGAAATTGGTATTCATTCGCTCCGAATGGGCAACGAAGTGGGCACGCACGAAATCATCATCGATACCGGCACAGAAAGGCTTACGCTCACCCATCAGGCGCACGATCGCGCGCTGTTTGCCGAAGGCGCGCTTAAAGCCGCCGATTTCCTCGCCGACAAACCCGCT
>JAFUAR010000402.1 GCA_017460585.1 Clostridia bacterium | reverse complement strand
GCTGCTCGCCGCCTGCGGCTATCCGGGCATGAAGGTGCTGCAATTCGCCTTCGACAGCGACGAGAACCCCGACCTGCCGCAGCACCACACCCACAACTGCATTGTATATACCGGTACGCATGATAACAACACGAGCCTCGGTTGGTGGCAAGGCGCTTCCGAAAAGGTGCGCGCCTACGCGCGGCAAAACCTCGGCATGAAGCCAGATTCCGAAGATGTTCTTCCCTACCTGATCGACGCGGCGTTCGCCTCCGTGGCGGATACCGCCATACTGCCCATGCAGGATCTGCTGAATCTGGGCGAAGGGTACCGTATGAACTTCCCCGGAACGGTGGGCGGCAACTGGCTGTGGCGTATGCTTCCGCAGGATTTGAGCGATGTTTCCCGCTACGTACGCATACTGAACCGCCGCCACCGCCGCGGCGCGCTGCCCGAGCTGAACCCCGCATCCGTGATCGAGTGCGCCGAGGCGCTCTCCTTTGCGCAAAATCACGTAAGCCTGAAGGACGCCTCCGCAGAGCAGCTGCACAACGCGCTTTCGCAGGCGGTCATGGTCGCCATCGCCCCGCGCTGGGCGGACGATTGGGCGGATCATCTGAGCCGTCGCCACGCGGTGTACCTCTCCGCCGAATATCTGGTAGGGCGTATGGTTTACAACAACCTGTACTCTCTGGGCATATTGCCCGAGGTGCGCGCGCTGCTGCGTAAAAAGGGCGTAGAGCTCGCCGATCTCGAGGATATCGAAGACGCTGCTTTGGGCAACGGCGGTTTGGGCAGGCTCGCCGCCTGCTTCCTAGATAGCGCCGCGACCCACAATATTCCGCTGGACGGCTACGGTCTACGCTACAAATACGGTCTCTTCAAGCAGGAATTTGAACATTTCCGCCAGAAAGAGCTTCCCGATGATTGGACGAAGTACGGCGACCCGTGGTCCATTCGCCGCGATGAGCTGAGCGTGCTCGTACCCATGAAATCGGGCGATGTGAAGGCGGTGCCTTACGATATGCCGGTCATCGGCTACGGCTCCGGTTCCATCGGTACGCTACGCCTGTGGCAGTGCGAAAGCACGCACGAGTTTGATTTCGATCTGTTCAACGCGCAGGATTACGCCAAGGCTTCGCAGAATAAGAACGTCGCCGAGGATATCACCAAGCTGCTCTACCCCAACGATACGCTGCGCGCGGGCAAGCTGCTGCGCGTCAAGCAGCAATACGTGCTGTGCTCCGCCTCGCTGCAGGATATGCTCCGCAGCTTCAAGGCGCGCTTTGGCACGGACTTCGAGCGCTTCCCCCAGCTGCACGCCGTTCTGCTGAACGATACGCACCCCACCATGTCCATACCCGAGCTCATCCGCCTGCTCATGCTGGAGGGCGTGGCGTTCGGCAAGGCCTTCCAAATCGCGCGGGATACCTTCCGCTTCACCAACCACACCGTCATGCGCGAGGCGCTGGAGCAATGGGACGTATCCCTGCTCAAGGAAGTATCGCCCGCGCTGGTCAAGGTGATCTCCCAAATTCAGGCGCACCTCAAGCGCACCCTGCGCAGAAAGGGCATTGCCGATACGGAGGCGTACGATATTGTGCGCGACGGGCGCGTGCGTATGGCGAACCTCGCCGTATACGCTACCAGCCGCACCAACGGCGTGGCGGAGATTCACTCCGAAATACTCAAGAAAGACGTGTTCAAGGAATGGTACGCCCTGTATCCGGAGCGCTTCAACAATAAGACCAACGGCATTACCCAGCGCCGCTGGCTCGGGCTTTGCAATCCGGAGCTGTGCGCATTGCTGAACGATGAAATCGGTCAGGATTACATCACCGATCTAAGCGCGCTCTCCCGCTTAGAACCGCTGATTGACGATCAACTGGCGGATCGCTTCATATCGATTAAGCGCGAAAAGAAGCGCCAGCTCGCCAAGCTCATCGCACAACGCGAGGGCGTTACACTGCCGGAGCACTTCGTGTTTGATGTGCAAATCAAGCGCCTGCACGAGTATAAGCGCCAGCTGCTCAACGCCTTCTCCCTGCTGGATATCTACTACGGGTTAAAGGAAGGCTCCATTACAGACTTCCCGCCCACGGCGTTCATATTCGGCGCTAAGAGCGCCCCGGGCTACGACCGCGCCAAGGCGATCATCTGCTTCATCAACCAGATCGCCGCGCTGATCAACGCCGATCCAGAGGTCAACGACCGTATGCGCGTGGTGTTTGTGCAGAACTACAACTGCTCCTACGCCGAGGCGATCATTCCCGCCGCCGATCTCTCCGAACAGATTTCCCCCGCCGGCACCGAGGCGAGCGGCACGGGCAACATGAAGCTCATGCTCAACGGCGCGTGCACACTGGGCACCTATGACGGCGCGAATATCGAAATCGTGCAGGAAGCCGGCGAAGAGAACAACTTCATATTCGGCGCGACCGTGGACGAGCTGAACGCGATCAAGCAGACCTACGATCCTATGTCGATCTACGAAGCCGACGAGCGGATCCGGCGCGTGGTCGATACGCTGGACAACGGCACATTCGAAGACCCCGACGGGCGCATCGCCGAGCTCAAGACCGCTCTGTTGGAGGGCGCGAGCTGGCACCAGCCGGATCACTACTTCCTGCTGAAGGACTTCCCCTCCTATAGAGAAACCAAGCTGCGCGCCATTCGGGCGACGAAGGACGAACGCGAATTTGCCAAGAAGTGCCTGCACAACATCGCGGGCGCGGGCAAGTTCTCCTCAGATCGCACCATCGCCGAATACGCGGACGACGTGTGGCAGCTGCTATAAATCTATTCGGAATTGAAAGAAGGGTTGCATCATGGCAAAAAAGAGCGCCCGCTCCAAGGGCTACCGCAAGTACTACAAGAAGAAGGAAACGGAACTGACCCCCAAACAGAAAAAATGGCTGCTCTGGGGTAGCCTTGCCGCCATCATTATTATACTGCTGATTGTATTCGTACCCCGCATTGTAGAAAGTACGAAGCTGCTCAAGGTGAAAGACGGCGTGGTGCAAATGAACGGCAACCATTGGCTCATCACCAATCAGGGTACCCGCAGCAAGCCGAAATACCACAAGCTCGCCGAAGTGGACGGCGCCGCGACGGGCTTCGAGGAGACCGACAGCTCCTCGGGTATCGATACCAACATCGTCGCCTACCTCTATAACGGCAGCGACGAAGCGCACGCCGATATGCAGTACAGCGTGCAAACGGCTTCCAGCAACGCGCAGGAGGGCGCGGAAAATTACATCTCGCGCATCGTCATGCTGGGCGAACCCACGCAGTCCGGCGAGGTACAGCCTACCACCGCCTGTGGTCGCGACGCATGGCAGGTCGTCGGCATCTACGCCCCGACTGACATGGGCGATGGCGTAGAACGACCCGCCTTCACGCAAACCGGCGTGCTGTACGTGGAATCCACCTTCCCGGATATCTCCGTGGTGCTGAACGTCACCAAGGATCTGCAGAGCGAGGAAGACGCCCTGTCCGAGGAAGAAATGTTCGCGCTGCTGCACGAGGTTGCCGAAACCGTCACCATGGCGGAGCGATAAATCGCCTTTCCCTATCTCGCCTCCCATTCCACTTTTTGAAATGGGAGGCGTTTATCTTGCCGACCAAATAAAATGATCAATCTATGCTTCTTTTGAGGTAAAAAAACGATCTGAACATCCAAAAGAATGCTCAAATCGTAAAAGAACTCGCCGCTTTATCTGTTTTGCTGCCTAGGTACTTGCTGCAAAAGTTCTGCAATACCGTGAACGCCATGGCGATCGGTCGATACAGGCATCGGATGGGCTTTCTATGTATGCCGTCGCGCCGACGACCGGCGCAGGCTGGGCGCTCGTGGTCGCCTTTCAATGCATCGTATATCGACAAACGCGGCGCGCTCAATCCCATTCCAGCATGAGTGTGAATAACCCGTGAATCAGCGCTTCCGCGCTCGTGAGCAATAGCTCGGTATCGCCGTTTGGCAGCTCCCGCGTTTGCGCGCTCAGCGCCTCGTCCCACGTCAACCGTAATCCCGCCGTACGCACCGCTGTGGAAAACACGCTGGGACAACCGGCAAGGCGCAGTCGGAAGGCAATGCGCTGCGGCTGCCGAAAGCGTATCGCGTCAATCACCCGTACGCAGCGTTGCCCGCGCAGCACCAATAGCGTGCGCTGCAGGCTCTCAACGCACGCCTCCTTCGGGTAAGCGTTTGTCAAATCCATGGTCATCTGCTCGTGGTCTCGCTCCACGCGCATGGAAGCGGCGCACTCTCCCTCCGGCGCGGGCAGCTGCTCCGTTTGCGCCGGAAGCGGCACCGAACCTCCCGCAAATACGGAATTCGCGCCGTAAAAGCACCACAGATCTCCCGCGTTTTGTCCGCCCGCCGCACCAGTCATCGCGAAGAAATACGCGTCCACCCGCGAGATCATGCGCATACAGCCCCTGCTGGAACCGCACTTGAGTCTAGGCGGCTGTTCGGCGCAGCGCAGTGTCGCGGCAACGGTATCCGCCTCCATCAATCGCCCCGTCAGCGCGGCGCTGGCAATGGGCTTGCGTTCATACAGGCGCGCGCCCAAACGGCGTACCGCCTCGTCTCCGCCCACATCGCCTATGCGAAATACATCCAATCCGGAGAGCTTTCGGGTCATGCCCTCCCCCGCAGGATCGAGAAATACATCGTCGCGCACCCACGCGCACAGAATCGCATCCAACCATTCCTCCATGGGCGCGTTCACCCGCAGGCGCAGCAAATCAGTCAGGTCAACCACTGCGGCGACATCCGCCATCCACTCGTTCAATGGTCGAAGCTCCGCTTCCAGCGCCTCGCAGCTCGCGTCCAG
>JAFUAR010000401.1 GCA_017460585.1 Clostridia bacterium | reverse complement strand
TTGATCGTAGGGAGGGGCTTGGCGATGGAGCACATGGGAAGGATGCTGACTACTCAAATCCTGCCAAAGCGTTCCGCCCAGCAGCGCGTTGAACAGCTGCAGTCCCCGGCATATGCCGAGCATGGGCTTGCCCAGCGCCATGGCGCGCTCAAACGCCATTTTCTCCATTCTGTCGCGTTCGTGAGAAACCGCGCCGAGCTGCGCAATGGGCGCCTGATGATAGAGCGCGGGGTTTATATCGTGTCCGCCGGTAAACATCAATCCGTCGCATCGTTCGACCAGTTGATCGATGCTATCGGCATCGTCCATCAGCGGCAGCATAATCGGGTTCGCTCCCGCGACCTTTAATGCATCCATATAGCCGGGCACCATCCACAGGCTTTCCCTTTCTTCATCCACCAGCGGCATTAGCCCAATCAGCGGTTTCATATGTAAAGTCCCCCTTCTTCGCGAATGCAGGAAGTATAGCATGAAACCTGCATACTGTCAATCGTTCGTCTATAAATCCTGCCAATCCAAATTTCAAAAAATGCAAAAAATACGAACATTCTCGCAAATTAACAAAATAAATGCATGATATGGCGAAAATAGATTCAGAAACCGCTTGACATCATTCGGAGGTTGGCATATAATGGGTTTACGTCCTGCAAAGGATGGAAATTCTCGCAAAATGAATAAAAGGAGGCACCCCAAAATGAAGAAAATAATGACTATGCTGATGGTCGCCGCAATGCTGCTGATGACCTGCGCCGCGCTGGCGGAGGATTATGCCATCGCTACGGATACGGCGTTCCGCCCCTTTGAGTATACGGATGAAACCGGCACGCTCGTGGGCATCGACGTAGAAATTCTCGCGGCGGTCGCGGAAGATCAGGGCTTTACCTATACCATCGAACCCCTCGGCTGGGATGCTTCCATTGCCGCTTGCCAGGCGGGTCAGAAGGACGGCATGATCGCGGGCGCCTCCATTACCGACGCGCGCAAGGAGTCCGGCTGGATCTTCTCCGATGGCTACTACAACGCGACTCAGTCCATGGCGGTCGCGCAGGGTTCCTCCATCTCCGGTTTTGATGGACTTTCCGGTCTCTCCGTCGCCGTTAAGATCGGCACTCAGAGCAAGGATTACGCCGATTCTCTGGCGGAAACCTACGGCTTCACCGTGGTGACCTTTGAAAGCTCTCCGGATGTATATCAGGCGGTTATCGGCGGTCAGTGCGCCGCGTGCTTCGATGATACCCCCATCATGGCGGATTACATCAAGTCCAACGGCGTTCCGCTGCAGCTGGTAGACGGCACCGCCAACGAAGGCGCGGATTACGGCTTCGCCGTGTTCTCTCCCGATAAGCAGGAGCTGGTCGACAAGTTCAACGCGGGTCTTGCCAATATCAAGGCGAGCGGCGTGTACGACGAGATTCTCGCGAAGTATCTGGGCGAATAATCCGCCGTCGCATTTCGTTTTCCGCGAAGGCGCTTTCCGGTGGAAAGCGCCTTCGCCTATAAAGGAGAGTGGCTACCTTGAGCAGAATTCTGTCTACCTACGGCGGCATATTGGTTGCCGCGATGGGGCAAACGTTGCTGCTTGCGCTGTACGGGCTGTTGTTCGCTTGCGTAATCGGCATGGTCGTGGGCATTATGAGCGTGCTGCACAATCGCGCCTGTCGCGCGATTGCCGCGATATTTGTCAATTTGATTCGCGGCGTGCCGATGATCGTGCTGGCGTACTTCATATTTTTTGGAGTGCCGTATTTTTGGAATACCATACTTCAAATCGGCGGTTTAACGCTCACCGCGCTGCAGGCGGGCACCATCTGCCTGGCGCTGAATTGCGGCGCGTACATGGCGGAAATCATCCGCGCGGGCATTGAATCGGTCGATGTGGGGCAGATGGAAGCCGCCAGAAGCTTGGGGCTTCCATATTGGCGTTCCATGCAGCGCGTGGTATTGCCGCAGGCAATTAAAACCATGATCCCCAGCATTATCAATCAGTTCATCATTACCCTGAAGGATACCTCTATTCTTTCGGTCATCGGCTTTCCGGAGCTGGTGAATACGGCAAAAAACGTGGTTGCGGCTACATTCCTGTCCTTTCAGACTTGGGCTGTGGTAGGTCTTATGTACCTCATCGTCATACTGCTTTTGCAGCGCGCCGCCAAGGTGTTGGAGAGGAGGCTCAAGTATGCAAAGTAACGCGGTCAAAATACACGTAAGCCATCTCAAAAAGAGCTTTAAGGAGCTCGAAGTACTGGAAGATGTCTCTCTGGACGTGCTGGAAGGCGAAGTGGTCGTCATTATCGGTCCTTCCGGCAGCGGTAAATCTACTTTTCTGAGATGCCTGAACCGCTTGGAAGAGAGTACCGGCGGAGAAATTGTGATAGACGGCATTTCTATAACCGATAAATCCGTGGATATCAATAAGGTGCGCGAGCGCGTGGGCATGGTGTTTCAGCACTTCAATCTGTTCAATAATATGAATGTGCTCAGAAATCTCATGCTCGCTCCGGTAGATTTGAAAAAGGCGGATAAGGCGCAGGCGCGCGAGCGGGCAATGGCGATGCTTGAACGCGTGGGTCTAAGCGATAAGGCGGAATCGTATCCCAGCCAGCTCTCCGGCGGACAGAAGCAGCGCGTCGCCATCGCGCGCGCACTGTGCATGAAGCCGGATATCATGCTGTTCGACGAGCCGACTTCGGCGCTCGATCCGGAAATGGTGGGCGAGGTGCTGGAGGTTATGAAGGAGCTGGCGCGCGACGGAATGACCATGGTGGTCGTGACCCATGAAATGGGCTTTGCCCGCGAGGTCGCGGATCGCGTGCTGTTCATGGATGGCGGCACCATATTGGAAGAGGCGACGCCGGAGGAGATTTTCTCGCATCCGAAAAATCCGAGGACGCAGGATTTCCTGAATAAAGTATTGTAACCGACTGGGAGCGGAGGATTAAAATCAAAATGACTCGTGAAGAATTTGCCCGTCTTACGGAGAGCGGACTTTTGCTTTTGGATGGCGGCATGGGTTCCAGCCTAAGAAAGGCGGGTATGCCGGTGGGCGTATGTACCGAACTGTGGGCGCAGGAGCATCCCGAAATAGTCATTGAACTGCAGAGCGCTTATGTAGATGCGGGCAGCCGCATTGTTTACGCGCCCAGCTTCATGGCAAACCGCGAAGGACTGTCGATGTACGGATTGGCGGATCGTCTGGAGGAGATCAATAGGGGAGCGGTCGCGCTCACGCGTAAGGCGGTGGGCGACCGCGCATATGTAGCCGGCGATGTGACCACTACGGGTAAAGTGCTGGAGCCCAAGGGACCCATGCGCTACAATACGCTGTTTGGCATATATCAGGAGCAGATTCGCTGTCTGGCGGATGCGGGAGCGGATTTAATTGCGATCGAAACCATGCTCACGCTCGATGAAACCACCGTGGCGTTGGAAGCCGCGCGCAGCGTGTGCGATTTGCCCGTTTTATGTACCATGACCATTATGTCGGATGGCGAGCTTTACTACGGCGGCAGCGTGTATGAAGCGGTGGAAACCCTGCAGGAGCTGGGCGCGGACGCGGTGGGCGTGAATTGCTCCGTAGGTCCTGATCAGCTGGAGTCAGTGGTCAGCGGCATGAAGGCGATCGCCAAGGTGCCCTTAGTCGTGAAGCCGAACGCCGGTATGCCCGAAATCGACGCGCAGGGTACCGCGCACTATAGTATGCAGCCCGAGGCGTTTGCAAACGCTATGCGCAAGCTGGCGTGGCGCGGCGCCAATCTCATAGGCGGATGCTGCGGAACAACGCCGGAATATATTCGTCTGCTCAAGGAGCGCGTTTTGGATTAATTGCGACACAAAAGAGCACGCAAAGTAAACGTTTGAAAAAATCGGATTCCAAGGGGTTGACAAAGTAGGGGAAGTTTGGTAATATGAACAAGCTGTCCGCGAGAGCCGACAGCGCGATCCTTGAAAACGATACAGAGAAGAAGTACAGGAAAGAAAAGAAACAGTCAGATTTCGAAAGAGTTAAACGCCTT
>JAFUAR010000036.1 GCA_017460585.1 Clostridia bacterium | reverse complement strand
TTAATGGTCTCCATCAGCCGCAGATCGCAGGGGTTCACAATTGCGGAGGTCAAGCCCTGCATCATCGCCATGGCGACCATGGCGCTATCCATGATGGGACGAATGTGCTTGGGCATACCGTTGGAGTTGTTGGAAAGTCCGCCAGTGGAGTTCAGCCCCATTTCGGAGAACATCTTAATGGCTTCCAATACTTCCATCTGCTTGTCCTGCATACCCTTGATTACCAAGAACAGCGGGTCAAACCACAGATCGTCGGCTTCCATACCGTGCATCAAACCCTCTTCGAGCATACGCTGGCAGTGTGCCATACGCTCGTCGTTATCGGAAGCGATGCCGTCGGCGGAACACAGCGCAATGCAGATTGCATCGTTGTTCGCGGCGAGTTCAATGCGGTTGAAGCGGCTGCCCGCGTCCGCGGAGTTCACAATGGGCTTGCCCTTAGAGCGGTTGTATACGCTGATACCCGCTTCGATCGCCGCCATGTTCGCGGTGTCGAGCGCCAGAGGCACGTTGTCGAATTCACCCTGAAGCAGCTGTACCGCCCACTTCATGAGCTCTTCGCCATCCGCCTCGGCGGGTCCAATGTTTACGTCAATGTAATCCGCGCCGGCTTCCAGCTGCTCACGCGCACGCTTTACGATGGGCTCGGGGTCGCGCTCTGCAAAGGCCTTGCGCATCGCGGGGGCGGTTACGGAAATTCTTTCGCCAATGGTAATAAACTTTGCCATGGTAATATCGCTCCTTTATATGAATTATGCTTGGAAGTCCTTAATAAACTTCACCAGCTGCACGGCCTCCATGGGTCCGACGACTACGTTCCAGCCCGGAAGCTTGGCTTCAATCTCGCCCTTCATTACGGCAACCTTGCCGGGAATGATCAGCGTACGGGTCTTGACCTTGTTTTCAATGTCGAACTCATCAAAGAACTTCTTAATGGTACCCGCAGAGAACTTGCCGGCTGCCCACGCGGTCAGAACGGACATACCGCTCGCGTCGGAAATCAGCAGGTTGACCGGGCACTTGGAGCGCTCGTACTCGCCGGAAACCAAGAAGTAGGTCAGTGCAAAGTCTACCGTCAAAGAGCAGGGGGCGTTTTCGTCCGCGCCGTTGAGCGGATAGATGCCGGGGGCGACCTTCATGGGCTTCTGGGGGTCGGTATATACATTCTGGCGCAGACCGTACAGCGCGAGCGCCTCGGCATAACCCATCTTGTCCATTACCAGAATGGAACCGTACTTCAACGTGAAGGCGGAAGCCAGCGCGGTTTCCATATGGGGGCAGCCATCGGCGATCTTGGCAATATTCACAATAGAGGGATAGCCCAGCGTTCTGTCGCCATCCTTCAGATTGCCGCGACGTACCAATACGGCGTTGGCATAAGTATCCTTAATATTGGCGCCGGTTACGTCGATCACCAAATTCTTGTTGCCCTTGCCTTCGAGCGCCTTAATGTTATCATAGATGTCGGAAATATTTCCGCCGCCCACGCCCAGCGTAACCTTCGCTTCGGTCGCCACTGCGTTCAGGGCATCGAGATTGTCCTTGTTCGCGCCGTTCAAAATGGGCTTCTGGTCCTTGCAAATCGCTAGCGCAGCTTTGGCAACTTCCGCGTCCGGGCAGTCCAGAATCAACGCACGATTGGCGGCGACAGCCTTCTCTACGAGCGCGACATACTTGTCCGCGCCGTCTCCCGCGTATTCCACGGTAATGAATTCAATGAATTCGCGTTCGCCGATGCGCTCGTAATCTACCAGCTTTACAGTAGCCAGACGGGCGTCGATTTCCTCGTCGCTCATTGCGGTGGAGAGGCGCGCGGAATACAGGTTCTTGCTGACGAGCGTCTTCTCGTGGCGGAACAGCACGGTTTCTCCGCCCAGCTTATGGGCGTTATCGCCGGAGCCGACCTCGATGGTCTTCATCAGGGGAGCGGTCGCCTCAGAAAGAGAAGCCAGCGCTTCCGCAGACATATAGGGGCACTTATCAATGGAGATCGCGCCGGAGGCGACCTTCATGGAAAACGCCATACAGGTGGGATTGCCGCATTCCTTGCAGTTCTTTTTCGGCGTAAGCTTAAAAATGTCAAGACCTTTTAATGCCATTGGTGATTCCTCCTTTTGCCGCTTACATCAGGCTGTCGATAAACTTAGAAATGGTCGCGACAGCGGAAGGATGCTTCATGATGACTACATTCGAGCCGCCGACCAGACAAGCGGAAGCCGTGCAGATTTCCATTTCGATCGCGCGCTCTTCCTGA
>JAFUAR010000400.1 GCA_017460585.1 Clostridia bacterium | reverse complement strand
GCGCGCTGCAGACCATCAATAATGCCGAGATGCTGGGGGCACGCCGCCTCGCACGCGCCGCAGGCGATGCAGTTGTTCGCGCCTTCGCCCTTTTCCAGAATCTGGCGGAAGCCGCCGTCGGACTTGGGATTGATTCCATAGAGCGACACGTTGTTCCACACGGAAAACAGCCCGGGAATATTCACACCGTTGGGGCAGGGCATACAATACCTGCAGCCGGTGCAGCCAATCTTAGTGCGGGCGAGATACGCATTGCGCACGTCTTCCATGAGCTTGAGCTCATCCTCGGACATGACGTTGGGCTCCACGGTGTCGAATATGCGCAGATTATCATCGACCTGCTGCGCCTCGTTGCAGCCGGACAGCACCGTAGCCACCTCGGGATGGTTGCACAGCCAGCGGAATGCCCATTCCACGGGAGAGCGCTTGACCGGGCACGAATCATACAGCGCCTGCACATTGTCCGGCGCGTTTGCCAGACGACCGCCCAGCAGACCTTCCATAATGACTACGGGGATGCCGAGCTTGCCCGCCAGTTCCAGACCCTTCGTGCCCGCCTGATTCTCTACATCCATGAAGTTGTACTGAATCTGCACCATGTCCCAATCGTAATCGTTAATGATGTACTCGAATTCCTCGTACGGTCCATGGAAGGAGAAGCACTTATAGCGAATTTTGCCCTCGCGCTTCATATCGGTGAAGAATTCGGGCGCGCCGATGGACTTGAAGTACTCCCACTTTGCCTTGTTGATACCGTGCATCAGGTAAAAATCGATATGATCGGTTTGGAGCTTTTCCAACTCGCTGGCAAGCAGCGCTTCCATTTCCGCGCGGTTATGCACATACTCGCTGGGCATTTTGGTGGCGATGGTCACCTTGTCTCTGTAGCCGTTCTGCAGCGCCTTGCCCACCACGATTTCCGAGGTCTTATCCAAGTACACGTAGGCGGTATCCAGATAGGTCACGCCGCCATCGATCGCGCGGCGGATGAGCGAGATCGCCTTTTGCTCATCGATGATGGTGTCGCCGGACGCGGCGCCATTGAAGCGCATACAGCCCAAACCAAACGCCGAGCCCTGAATGCCCAGCTTGCCAAAATTGCGATACTTCATGGTCTCCCTCCTAATTCTCCTGTAAAATAGCTTCCGGTGAAATGATCCGCGCGCGGCGAATTGAAGGCGTCAGCGGAAGCGATTTGCATGTATTATAACGAGGGATAGCGAGTTCGTCAACCCCAAATGCAAAATCGATTGAAGGATTGGGTTTAACACGTTTTAACAAAGCAGGCGATATGATGACCGTCGCCCAGATCGACGGTTTGGGGACAGCTTTCGGCGCACTGGGCGCAGGCTTCGGCACAGCGCGGCTGATAGGGGCAGCCCTGCATTTGCCTGCCCTTTTCAATGAGCGAAAGGTCCTCTATAGCGATTTGCTTATTGCCGCGATCGGCTGTGGAGAAAACCGAACCCAGCAGGCGGCGCGTATAGGGATGGGCGGCGACCTGCTGCAACGCCGCGCTGGGCAGCTCCTCGACCAGCAAGCCGGAATACATTACGGCGATTCGATCGGTCACGCTGCGCACCACCGCCAGATCATGCCCGATGAAGAGCATAGTGAGCCCCATTTCCGACTTGAGGCGCATGAGCAGGCTGAGAATTTGCCGCTGCACGGATACATCCAGCGCGCTGGTCGCTTCATCCAATATGAGCAGCTGCGGCTGTATGGAGAGCGCGCGGGCAATGACCACGCGCTGCTGCTGCCCTCCGGAGAGCTGATGCGGCAGGCGTTGCGCCAGCTCTGCGGGCAGCTCCACGCGCCGCAAAAGCTCCGGCAGCATCGCCCGCGCCGCGGAGCGCCCCGCAATTCCAAAGTGCACAATGCCCTCGGTGAGAAAATCTCCCACCGTCATGCGCGGGCTGAACACGGAGTACGGATCCTGAAACACCATTTGCACCCCGCGCCAGAGTCGCCTGCGACCGGCGCGATCCAGATGGGTAACGTTCTCCCCCGAAAACAGTATTTCCCCCTCGGTCGGATCGGTCAGCTGCGCGATCATGCGGGCGATGGTGCTCTTGCCACACCCGCTCTCCCCCACGATGCCCAAGCTCTCTCCCCTGCGCAGCATTAAATTCACCCCGCGCACGGCGCGCAGAGTTCCGCGCCCGCCCATGGAAAACTGCTTGCCCAGTCCCCTCAATTCCAGCAATACTTCACCCATGGCGTGCGATCAGCCTTTCATCGTTGATTTCCACCACCGCATCCAGCAGGCTGCGTGTGTAGGCGTGTCTGGGGCGTTCAATCACTTCGGCGGCGGGACCGAGCTCCACCAGCCTTCCCCGCTGCATTACCCCAATGCGGTCGGAGAGATACGCCGCCACGCCGATATTGTGCGTGACCAGCACAATGGCGGTGCCGTAGTTTTGGCGCAGCTCCATCATTTGGCGAATGACCTGCGCCTGCACGGTGACATCCAGCGCGCTGGTGGGTTCATCCGCCAGCAGAAGCTCCGGCTGCAGCGACATTGCCATGGCGATGCCCACGCGCTGCCGCATACCTCCGGACAGCTCGAACGGATAGGAGTGAAGCACCCGCTCACGATCCGTAAGGTGCAGCTTGAGCAGCATTTCCCGCTGCAGGTCGCGCCGCCTGCGGGCATCCTTCACGCCGTGAATGCGCAGAAATTCATTGTACTGCGCGCCGATTCTGGCAATGGGATTCATGTACCGCCCCGTATCCTGAAAGATCATGGAAACGCGGCTGCCGCACATCGCCCTGCGTGCGCCGGCGCTCATTTGCGACAGCTCCTCGCCAAAGAGACGAAGGCTGCCCCGCGCCGCCGCACCGGAGGGCAGCAGACCCAGTATTCCATGCAGAAGCGTGGATTTGCCGCTGCCGCTCTCGCCTACGATGGATACGATTTCTCCGCGCGCTACGTTGAGCGAAACGGAATCCACTGCGCTATGTAGCCCATCGTAGGATACGGAATAGTTTTGAATGGATAAAATGTCCAAGTGCGTTCCCGCCTTATAAACCGGTACGGGGAAATCCCCCGTACCGGCGCGATTGATGGATTAATCGATGGTTAAGTGCTGGTCGACAAAGTAGTAGTCGATGGGATAGGGCGTAATGTTGCTCACCTTGCTGTTGGCGACCACGAAATTGTTCTCGCCGACCATCCAGATCGCGGCGCAGTCTTCCAACATGATCTTCTCCGCCTCGATGGTGAGCGCTTCGCGACCGGCGATATCGAAGGTCTGCGCCAGCTGCGCGATTACGGCGTCCAGATCGGCATTGGAGTACTTGGTGACGTTGTTGGCGGAACCGGTCTTAAAGAAGGAATCCAGATACCACTGGGGATCGCCGGTGGAGAGCACCTGCGTATTGCCGCAGAGAATATCAAAGGTTCCGTTCTCGCCCAGCTCGCTGGTGCTGTCTACGATGAGCAGCTCGATGTGAATGCCCACCTGCTTGAGCATATCCTGCACCGCTTCCAGCATGGTAGTGAAGGAGCCGTTGGAATAGGTAATGGTCAGGGTCAGCTCCTCGCCGTCCTTTTCCACGTAGCCGTTGCCGTCCTCATCGGCAAAGCCCGCTTCGCTCAGGTAGTTCGCGGCGGCTTCCGCATTATAGGTTTGGCGATCCAGAGTATCGTAGCCATAGGGAGAAGAAGCGGGATAGGGCGCGCCTGCGACGCTCACGCCGCTGCCCAATACGCCCACCAGCGCCTCGTAATTGATGCCCGCGGCAATCGCCTTGCGCACGTTGACATCCGCCAGGAAGGGATTTTCGTAGTTAAAGGACAGTATACGGGTGCGCGCGCCCTGCGTATCAAACACCTGCATATTCTCATCGGCTTCAAAGGTCGGAATATCGGTCCAAGCAATACGCTGCACGATATCCACCTGACCGCCCTGCAGCGCCATGCCGCGGGTGCTGTCGTCGTCGATCATCAGAATGGTCATGGTGTCGATATCGGAAGCGCCGCCCCAGTAGCCTTCGTAACGGGCGAGATCGATTTGGGTATTCACCTCGAAGCCGGTCACCATGAAGGGACCGGTCGCGATGGGTGCGCTGGCGAAATCCGTGCCCGCGTCCACATCGATAATGGAATACATGGGTTCGGAGATATTCGCCAGGAACGCGCCGAACGGCTCGGTGGTGGTGATGGTGACGTTCTGCCCATCAGCTTCGATGGAGGCGATCTTCGCCGCGGAAACGGCGCGGTCCTGCATGGACATGGCGCGCTCCAAGCTCTTCTTCACGGCTTCGCCATCCACGCTCTTGCCATTGTGGAAGGTCACGCCATCGCGAATGTGCATCACCCAAGTGGTGTCGTCGGGCTGCTCCCAGTGATCCGCCAAAAGCGGCACGATTTCGTAATTCTCGTTCACGGTGACCAGCGTTTCGGTAATGCCGACGCGGCAGGTGGTCCAGCCATCCCAATCCGCAGCGGCATCCAAGCTGCCGCCAAACCAGTACAGCGCGCCGTTCAGGTGCTTGCCTTCAGCGAAGGCGGCGCCCATCAGGGCGATGGACAGGCACAGTACCAGTGCCAGTACGCGAGAGATCATTCGACTGTTTGCCATTGTTTCAACTTCCTCCATTTCTTTATGGGTTTCTCGTAGCGGGGATCCAATATATCTCTAAGGCTGTCGCCTAGGAGATTAAATATAATGACGTGCAGCACGATAACGCTGCCCGGCCAGATGATGAGCCACGGCGCGGCGGTAATGAACTTACGCCCCTCGGAGAGCATGAAGCCCCACTCCGGCGTGGGCGGCTGTGAGGAGAGCCCCAACAGCGAAAGTCCGCTGAGCGTGAGCAGGTTCGCGCCGATATCCTGCGTAATATTCACCAGCAGATAGGGAAACACATTGGGCAATATGACCCTGCGAATCACCTGCGCCTCGTTCAGCCCGCCCATGCGCGCCATATCCACATAGTTGTTTTCGCGCACGGAGAGCACGAGGGCGCGCGACACGCGGCAGTACTCCGTCCAACCCACGAGCGACATGGCGAACACCGTATTGCGCAGGCTGGGTCCCAGTACGCTGACCAGCGCAATGACGAACACCGTGGAGGGAATGGCCACCACAATGTCGTTGAGGCGGGTAATGAGCATATCCACCCATCCGCCCATGAAGCCCGCGATCACGCCGAGCAGTATGCCCACCGCCGCGACAATTGCCACTACCCAAAATACGATGAGCAACGAGGTGCGTCCGCCCCAAATGAGACGCGACAGAATGCACCTTCCGATTTGAACCGTGCCCAGAGGATACTCGCCGGAATGCTCTACCATGGAAGCGGAATAGTTGGTCTCCAGCGGATCGTGCGGGGCGAGCTGCGGCGCGAATATGGGCACCAGCACCAGCAATATGGCGAGAATCAATAGCACCATAAAGGAAGGGCTGTGCAGCGCCTTTTTTACATAGCTGTTCATCTGCGCCCTCCCAAGCGAATTCTCGGATCAAGGTAATGATAGCTCAGATCAACCACCAAATTGACGGTGACGTAGATGATCGCCATCCACAGCACGTAGCCCTGTATAATGGGGTAATCGCGCACGGAAATGGCTTCCACCGCCATTTTGCCCACGCCCTTCCACTCGAATATGGTTTCTACAATGGTCGCTCCGCCCAGCAGACTGCCGATGGACATGGCGAACATGGTAATGACCGAGAGCAGCGAATTGGGCAGTATCTGTTTGAGTATGACCCTGCGGCGGCTCATGCCCTGCGCCAGCGCGCCGGTTAAATAATCCTTGTTCATTTCCTCCAGCATACTGCCGCGCACGCGGCGCACGTAGAGCGAAACCATCCAAAACGCCAGAGTTGCGGCGGGGAGCACCAGATGCCTTAAATCTCCGCTTCCCAAAATGGGCAACAGCTGCAGCTTTACGCCGAAGGCGTACATGAGCAGCGTTCCGACCCAGAAGGAGGGCATGGATACGCCGAAGAACGATATAAAGCGAATGAGTCCGTCCACCCAAGTACCCTGCTTAACGGCGGAGAGTATGCCCAGCGGCGTGGCAAGCAGCACTGTAAGCAAAAGGGTGGCGCCGGTCAAAACCAGCGTATTGGGAATGCGGCGCGTCATTTCAGACCAGACGGTAGTACCATAAAAGTAGGATTTGCCCAAATCGCCCCGCAGCACATTTTGCAGCCAATGCCAGTACTGCGCCAGAAACGGATCGTTCAAGCCCGCCTGCTCCTTCTCCGCCTCCACCAGTTCCTTATCCGGCACCGCACCCATGCGCTCGTACTTGAGGGTGATGGGATCGGAGGGAGACAGATAGGTCAGCGCGAAGGTAAAGAACGACAGCGCGAGCATGATGGGAATGACGAACAGCACGCGCCCGACGATGTATTTCTTCATGCAGCTCCTCCCAGTTGAAATAAAAAAACAGGGCATATCGGATTCTTCGACCCAATATGCCCAATCTGAATCAATCGCAAAGCGCCTAAAACGGCGCAATAAGCGAACGGCAACTCAAAGCGGCGTTCGCGTAGTTCCTGCAAGCGATCGCACGCCGTGCCAAGGGACATATCATTCTTTAGTCCGAAGAAATCAATATGTGCTTTTCACAGGCAGGTCTTCTGACTCGGCTTCATCGCTTAGGACGATCTTCTCGGCTTGCGCCAATGATATGGCTGTCCTTCGCTCCGCCTTACAGCAGCGGTCCTGTCGGAGATTTCCACTCCGTTCCCTTTTCACCCGCGCAGTCCAAAATATATGAATGCGCGGGCACCTGCGAATACCCGAATATTTAATTATATTTACAGTATACCATGCGGTGCGGGATTGTACAATTCAAAATGGGCGAATTGCAAGTTAACAATTATGTTCGTTTGCAGGTAACTATGAAGAACATGTGTCAAAAAAGGTAAGCGCAATTTGCAAGTGCAGCCAACGAAGCAAGCAAAAACCTCCGCCAATGTGGTTTGATCGGCGGAGGTTTTACGTTTGCGGGTTCAATCGGCTGTATAAGGCGGGGAAAGGCGAAGCCGCCCTTCCCCGCCCGTTTTACATGATTGTGCGTGGATTCAGATTACAGCAGATCCGCATCTTCCAGCTGACTCTGAATGTCGTCCAGCGCTTCCTGCGCGGATATATCGTTCATCTCCAGCGTGCTGAGCACATTGTTGATGATTTCGCTCGCGGCGCCGGATTCCTTGAGCGCTGGAGGAGCGGCGGCGAAATCCATGCTGTCAAACACCGCGGCACGGTTTGCCGGAGGCGTAATTTCCAAATACTGGGTCAGCTTGCTCTGATCGGCAATGGTCGGCAGCTCCCAGCTCGCGTCCAGACGCAACTGCACAATATCGGGATCGGAGCCCATTGCGTCGGCAAACTTCGCGGCGGCTTCCTTCTTATCGCTGGAGGGCGACACGCAGTTCACATTGGCAAAGAAGAAGGTACTCTTGGTGGCAAAGCCCGGTTCCACAATGATATCCCAGTCGAAATCGCACTGCTCGGTGAAGCTGGGGAACGCCCAAATGCCGGTAATAATCATGCCCAGCTTGCCCGCGGTGAACAGGTCCCAGTCGCCGCGACCCGCCATTTCCTCGGCGGTAGGCTGCACGTGGTTTTCGCCGCGCACGCGCTTGAGCATTGCCTCCAGCACCGCGACGTTTTCGGGGCTATTCACCGTGAAAGCGGTATAGTCATTATTGAGCAGGCTGCCGCCGTTGCCCTTGACGGACTTGTAGAATTCATTGTAGGTAATGGGCTGGTAAATGCCCCAAATATCCTCATCCAGCGCCTTGATGGCTTCCGCCGCGGTCTGCACATCCGCCCAAGTCCAATCGTCATTCGGCGTATCCACGCCCGCCTGCTCAAACAGCGCCTTATTGTAAATGAGTATGCAGGTGGAAAAGCTCATGGGCACGGCGTACAGCGCTCCATTCGAGCTCACCGCCTCCAGCGTACCGGCGGAGTAGTTCTCCGCTTCAACCAGACCGGTCAAATCGGCGCACGCGCCGCGCAGCATATACGCCAGATAATTTTCCATATTCATTTCGAATACGTCGGGCGCGTTGCCGCCGCCCACGGTGGTCGCCAGCTTGGTGAAGTAATCGTCAAAGCCCGTAATTTGTAGATCGACTTTGATATCGGGATTCTTCTGTTCGAACACCTCGATCATGCGCTTGAGCGTTTCCTCCTGCGCGCCCGCGCCGGAGAAGTGGGCGTAGGTAATGGTGATGGGTTCCGCCAGCGCGGAAATGGTCAGCGTGAGCGCCAGCGCCAATGCCAACAGCATTGCAAGGGTCTTCTTCATGGGATAAGCCTCCTTTTTCATATAAGCAAACGCACACGGCGTTTACATTCCAAGCATTACTTGAGTCCGCCCAAACTGATGCCCTGATCCACGTACCGCTGGGATACGAGGTATA
Source organism: Clostridia bacterium (assembly GCA_017460585.1). Classification (GTDB taxonomy): domain Bacteria; phylum Bacillota; class Clostridia; order Christensenellales; family Aristaeellaceae; genus Faecivicinus. The sequence continues at coordinate 6,987 of JAFUAR010000400.1, read as the reverse complement.
CGACCAGTATCGGCAGTATGGTGAGCACCGCGCCCGCCATGAGCACGTGCTCGTTGTTCTTATACATACCGTTCATATTGCCGAGCACCACCTGCAGGGTCTGCTTATTGGTAGAGGTCAATACGATGAGCGGCCAAAGATAGCTGTTCCAGCTGCCCATAAACGAGAGCAGCACCATGGTGGAAAGCGTGGGCATAACCATAGGCAGCATAATTTGAAAGAATATGCGGTAGAGCGACGCGCCCTCTAAATGCGCGGATTCCATGTACGCGTCGTTTACGCTGAGCATACTTTGCCGCATGAGGAATACGCCGAACGCATTGGCGAGAGAGGGCAGGATCAATCCTGTGTAGGTATCCAGCAGACCCAGCGTGCGCAGTATGATGTAGTTTGGCACCATAGTGACCGTGCCCGGGATCATCATGGTAGCGAGATATAAACCGAACAGCTTGCCGCTGCCCTTGAAGGGAAGTTTGGCGAATACGAACGCCGCCATGGAAGCGGAGCCCACCGCCACAACGGTACAGGCGATTGCCAGTACCAGCGAATTGAGACTTGCCCGACCAAAGGAAAAGCCCTGCATATTGAATACGCGCCGATAGCCTTCCAGCGTGGGATGTTCGGGAATCCAGCGGATGGGAATGGTTCGAATGGCTTCCGATCCCTTAAAGGAGGAAGAAACCATCCACGCAAACGGCAAAATGGTAATGACGACGATGAACGCGAGCATTGCGTAGAACAATACGCCCTTGGCAAAGCGGCGGTATGGCGAGCGGTCACGCATCGTAATTCACCCACTTTCGCTGCAGCCCGAACTGAATGACTGTAAAGATCAGTATGAGGGCGAACAGAATCCACGAATACGCGCTCGCCAGACCCATTTTGTACTGCTTAAACGCGTACTTGTATATGCGCTCCAGAAATACCGTGGTTGCTCCGCCGGGACCTCCGTCGGTCATGATGAGTACGGAATCGAACACCTGCAAGCCGTATATAATATTGATGACGATGAGCAGAAACAGCGTGGGTGAAATGAGCGGCAGCGTAATTGACGTAAGCTTCCGAACGCCGTTTGCACCGTCGATATCCGCCGCCTCGTAGCAGGTGGGATCAATGGATTTGAGCGCCGCCAGCACCATGAGCGCGTAATAACCCGTATCCTTCCATACCGCCGCCAGCACTACGCCCGCCATTGCCCAGTCCTTGCTGTTGAGCCACGCGGGGCCCGTAATGCCGATGCCGGAAAGCATTTGGTTGAGCAGCCCATACTTTCCGCTGAGCACCCATTGCCATACCACCGCAGCCGCTACCCACGATGTAATGACCGGCGTATAGGTGACGGTACGAAAGAGCCCTCTGCCGCGAAACGACCGGTTCAATATGAGCGCCTCGCCCACCGATGTGAGCAGAATGAGCGGCAAATACATTGCCAAATAGGTGAGCGTATGCAAAAGGACCTTGGGGAACTCGCTGCCGGTCAATATGCGCCTAAAATTGTTGAAGCCTACGTATTTCATGGTGTTCATGGGCATGAGCAGGTCGTAATCCATTACGCTGAACACCGCCGAAGCCAATATGGGCAGCAGGCAAAAGCCAACGACGCCGATCAGGGACGGCGCGAGAAATACCGCCGTCGCCCGACGCTTTGCGGGACTGTTGGGAATATACATAGTATCTCAGTCCTTCCCTAAAGGTGCATTCGTATGCACTTTTTTAAACACGATGATCTGATTCAGCGGGCATTCAAAGCTCATGCTCACGCCGCCTTCAAACTCCTCGCCCGTGAACCAGTGCTTCCAGCGCCCGTTGGGCAGCCATACGTCGCGTTCACTCCGACCCTCCTCTACAATAGGACAGACCAGCAGCTCCCTGCCTAGCATATATTGATCGTCAATATTGCAGGCAGTAACGCTATTGGGATAGTCGATACATAAATGCGCCATGAGCGGGCGCCCCGCATTGATGCAATATTGGGCTTCGCCATACAGGTAGGGCTTGAGCGACTGGCGCAATCTGGCAAATTGCGCGCCGATTTGGAGCACGCTTGGATCATGGAGCTTTTCCGCCAGATTCCACGGGCTTCGATCGTTATTAAAACCGTCTTCATGCGTAGCGTAGAACTGCCCGCTGCGTGGCTCCGCGTGCCACTGCATTACCGGTGAAAAGCACGCCAGCGCCGTAGCGCGCAGGTACAGCTCCGTCGTGGGCAGCTCGCCCGCGAACCCCCCGATATCAAAACCCCAGAACAGCACCCCGCTGAGCCCAGCGCTCAATCCGGCGCAAAGCTGCGCGCGCAGCTCGCTCCACAAGCTTTGCTGATCGCCCGCCCAGTGCAGCGGGCGCGTATGCGCGCCCACATAATCCGCGCGGCTAAAGGTGACGCCGTTTACGGAGTTGGCGCGCATAAAATCGTGATACGCGCCGATGTACTGCGAGGGGTACAGGTTGTGCGCCTCAAGTCCCGTGAGCCCGTTGTGGAGCACCGCAGTGTGATCGAACAGAAACTCGCCGCCATCGGTCTTGAAGCCCTCTACGCCCATATCGAGCAAATGCTTGCGCTTGCCAAACCACCAACGCACCGCTTCTGGGTTGGTAAAATCCAGCAGCAGGCTGTGGTGAAACCAGCGCTCGGTAATGCGATAGGGCGAACCGTCCGCGTGGCGTACGCAGTAGCCCTTTTCGATCGCCTCCCGCTCGTCGGCGCGAAGCTGCTCGCCCGCCGAGTATGCCGGCTCATACTTCACGACCGGAATCTGCCAGAGCACCAGATGCAGACCCGCCGCGCGAATGCGGCGCACCGTATCCTCGGGATCGCGCCAGTGCGCTCCGTCGTTCCAACGATAGAAGGTTTGCTCGTCGCTCCACGCCTCCAGCACCATTACGTCTGCGGGATAATCGCATTGTCGGAGCGCTTCGAGCTGCGCGTCCACCTCGGCGTCGCAATTCCAGCCGTTGGCGCTAATCCAGACGCCGAACGCCCATTCAGGCGGAAGCGCAGGCTTGCCATTGAACCACAGGTATTGGCGCAAAATCTCCCTTGGAGCGCCGAACAGCCATACATCGCGCGCAAGCCGCTCTCCCACCGTGCGCTGCCGAATTCGCAGCCTTTGATGGGAAAAATCCATCGCGGCAGGCGCCGCGGTATCGCGCCAGCACCCCACGCCGCAATCCGACATGAAAAACGGCATGGGCAGGTAGGTTTGATCGCCCTGCATGGTGAACTTTTCCACCACCTCGCCATTGGAGCCGGAATTGCGCAGATTGACGCTATGGAATCGCTCGCCCGTACCCCAAATGTGATCGCCCGCAAGCTGTCCGCGCTGCTCGATTGCTACAATGCGACCATTCTTTGTTTCCCGCAGGATATAATCCTCTACCGAAGCGAGCGTTTCGCTTGAGCTGAAACGTTTCAGTAACCAGCCTTTTTTATTGCCGGTCAGGATTAGCTGGAATCCCTCCGGCAATTCCTCTTGTACCCCAAGCAGCTCGCTTCCTTCCGGCGGAGCACCCTGCTTTAGCACGATTTCCAACGCATCATTCACGTGAAATAGCGCGTAGAACCCTTCGTAAATCTGGCAATAGGTGCGATCGGAAACCTTTACGAGGCGCTTTGGGGCGTCCACTCGCCGCTCCCGCTCCGTTTCGAACGAGTATGTGCGGCTCTCTTCCAATTGGGTAATAAAGCGGTAGCGCACTTCGTCGCCCCATGCAAACGCGCCCAATTCAAACCGCCACAAGCCGCCCTCTTGCCGACATGGATTCGGTGCCGGCATTTCCGCGCCGTTGACCCAGAGCCAAAGCTTCGGCACGCCGTCCGCCGCATCCGTTCGGCAGGCTACAGTGACCGCTTCACCCGCCAGCGGGTGAGTTGGATAGCGCGCAAAGCCGCAATCCTCGAAGGGTACGAGACCCTCGGGCTGGTGCTTGAGCATAGTCACTCCCTCCATTCCATGACTGAATCGCGCTCTACAATGCTCAGCGGCAATATGCACTCCGTATGACGGCGCTCCTTGCGGGACGCCGCGTCCAGCGCCAGCAGTACCGCCTGCCTACCCTTCTCCGCAATATCCTGATGCACCGTGGTAAACGCCGGATATGCCATTTGGGAAAGATTGACATCGTCAAAGCTCACGACGGACAAATCCCGCGGCACGCGCAAACCCTGCTCCATGAGTCCCTTTATGACGCCCATGGTAATGATATCCGCGGTTACGAACGCCGCGCTCTGCCGCCTGCCGCGCTCCACAAATTCATGTGCGGCAATCGCGCCGTACTCATAATCCACCGTACCGGAATAAATCGCGTCCTCCTCTACGGGCAGCCCCGCCTCGGTCATGGCTTCACAGTAGCCCTGCCAGCGCTTCATATTCACGCCGTTTTCCCGAATGGAACCGCTGATGAAGGCGATGCGCCGATGCCCCTTTTCGATTAAGTAACGCGTAGCGAGCTTCGCGCCCTCCTTATCTTCTATACCGATGGTATGGAAGTATTCATCCTTCACGTAGCTATCCACCAGCACTACGGGAATATCCATTTGCTTGAGTTCGTTTAAATTCTCGCCCGGGTAGGTGCCGATAATGATAATGCCGTCTACGCCGCGGTTGCGCGCGATGCTCAGGTAGCTCTGGTCTTCCTGCGTGCCCGAGAGCAGCAGGTGATAGCCGCGCTGTCGCGCCGTATATTCAATGGAGGAAAGCAGATCGCCATAAAACGGATTGGAGAAGACCAGCTCCCTTCCGGGCTCCGTTTGCGGAATGAGCACGCCGATGAGATTGCTCCGCCGGCTGGACAGGCTGCGTGCGTTCAAATTGGGCACATAGTTGAGCCTTTTTGCCGCCTCAAGCACGCGACGAGAGGTTTCGGGGCTGATGGTTTCGGTGGGCGTGCGATTCAACACGTAGCTCACCGTACTCACCGATACTCCGGCTTCCTTCGCCACATCCTTGATACCCGCGCGCTTCATTCGCACACTTCCTCCTCATTGTCATTACTGAAACGTTTCAGCTATTACCATCATACCGCTCATATGCCCTTTTGTCAAGTGCAAAATACAGGAAAGCTTGGATTCATTAGGACGTTTACTGCTGTTCAACCTGCGACTTCACAGTATGTGGATGGGACCCATCCCATCCTCTGCCATCCCTACTGGTTTTGAGAAAAATGACAAGCGAAGCCGGTTCCCGCGCGCTGGGAACCGGCTCAAATCCAATATTAACGGGGAAACAGCCCTTCCTAGGCTTGCGTTTTCGTTTGGATTCGTTTTACTTTACGAGTCCTTCCAAGGTATTGAACAGCGCCTCCGGCTCCACCGGTTTACTCAGGTGGGCGTTGAGTCCCGCCTGCATACTACGCTGCACGTCTTCATCGAACGCGTTCGCCGTGAGGGCGACAATGGGGATGGACGCCGCGTCGGAGCGGTGCATGGCGCGAATTCTGCGCGTCGCCTCCAAGCCGTCCATCTCTGGCATACGCATATCCATGAGAATCGCATCATAATAGCCCTGTTCATGCGATTCGAACATCTCCACGGCAATCCGACCGTTTTCGGCGTGTTCCACGATCATTTCACGCATGGCGAGCACCATCATCATGATCTCCGCGTTCACCGCGACATCCTCCGCGAGCAGTATGCGCTTGCCGGTGAGGTCGGCGGTGCGACTGACGAGCTGCGCGTTCTTTTTGTTGAACGCATCGCGGAACTCATCCAGCACGTTTCCGGCGAACAATGGTTTGGAAACGAACGAATCCACGCCCGCCGCCATCGCCTCGTCGGCGATATCATCCCAGCTGTACGATGTGAGTATGATGACCGGCGTTTCGTTGCCCACGGCGGCGCGAATCTGCCGCGTAGTTTCCAAGCCGTCCATTTCAGGCATTTTCCAGTCTACCAATATCAGGTTATAGGGCTCGCGCCTCGCATGGCGCAGCTTTGCCATTTCCAGACCCTCCGTGCCGGAGAGCGCCTTCTCGCAGCTGATGCCCACCTGCCCCAGCACGAGCTGCGCATGGTCGCAGGCAATGGGATCGTCATCGATCACCAGCACGCACATTTCGTGCGGTCTGAGCGCGGTGTCGTCGCCTTCGTCTTTGCGGTCGGAATCGAGCAGCGTAACGGTCACGGTAAAGGTAGTGCCCTTCCCCTTCTCGCTCTCGACCTCAATATTGCCGTTCATCAGCTCCACGATGCTCTTGGTAATGGGCATACCCAAACCCGTGCTGCCATAGCGATTGGTGCTGGAGGAATCCTCCTGAGTGAACGCGTCGAACAGCTTGGGCAGATATTCCTTGCTCATGCCAATGCCCGTATCGCGTATGGTAAAGCGCAGCGTAGATTTTCCATTGAAGCGCGCCGCCAAGGCGATCGTCATGGTCACGCTGCCGCCCTCCGGCGTGAATTTGACCGCGTTGCCCAGTATGTTGATCATGACCTGACGCAGCTTCATATCGTCGCCGATATAGTAATTCTGCACGTCGCCCTGCATTCGGCATTCGTAGCGCAGACCCTTTTCGTTGCACTGACCGCTGATGATGGTGTTCACCTGCGCCAGCGCCTTGGCAAAGGAGAATTCCTCGCTCTTGATCGTCATGCGCCCCGACTCGATGCGGCTCATATCCAATATATCGTTGATAATGCCGAGCAGATGATGCGCGGACGCGCCGATTTTTTCCAGATGCTCTTTGGTGGATTCGGAAATACTCGGATCCGCCAGCGCAATGTTATCCAGACCGATGATGGCGTTCATGGGCGTGCGGATTTCGTGGCTCATGTTGGACAGGAACGCCGTCTTGGCGCGATTGGCGTCCTCCGCCGCCGCGAGCGCGTCGCGGAGCGCCTCGCCCTGCGCCAGCGTCTTGCGGGTTTCCGCATCCACCTCGGCAAAGCCCATACCGACCGCGTGCACGATATGATCGTCGCGATCCTCGGGACGGCGTACACCCGCGATTCGCACGCGCTCGTACAAATCCATACCGTTGCGATGCACCATG
>JAFUAR010000399.1 GCA_017460585.1 Clostridia bacterium | reverse complement strand
CTATCAGCAGGGCGACGTGTTGATTCGTGAGCGACTGAAGTCGGTAATGTATGATCGCTTGCAGCCCTTGCTCGACGCCGCGATTCAGTCGGGTATTGCGCAGGGAGCATTCTTTACGCGCCTTCCCGCGTTCGCTGCGCGAACGGCATTGACGCTCGTTTCACAGACGGATGACGACAGTTATGCGCTGCTCGCGCGCGAGCCCGACAATCCCGACCGTGTGCTCGAGGCGCTGGATATATTGAACGCGGGGCGAGAAGCAGTGGAGCTGCTGCTTGGCGCACCATATGGTTCAATTACCATTTACGATCCGGAGCGCGTGGTCAATGATTATATGAACGCGGCGAAGCGCCTGAATATGCAAAATGGAGGGAATGAAGCATGATCAAGCGTGTGGTGTGTGTATTAATAGCAGTGCTTTTCAGTACTGGTTGGGCGTTTGCGGAGGATTGGGAGTGGTTTGCGAAATCCGCGCCTGCAGGGCGCCTTTGTGGTGTTTCCATAGGTATTGATCCCGGGCATCAAGCGCGGCAGATCTCCGAAAAGGAGGCGGTGGCTCCGGGGTCGAAGGAGATGTAGATGAAGGTATCCTCAGGTACGGCGGGCGTAAAATCGCGCGTGAATGAGTACGAGGTGAATTTGGCAATCGGTCTTCAGCTGCGCGACGCGCTTGAGGCACTGGGATGTGAGGTGTATATGACGCGCGAGACCAACGATGTGGATATCTCCAATCAGGAACGCGCAAAAATGATGAATGAATACGGCGTAGACCTTGTGTTGCGCCTGCATTGCGACGGTTCGGATAATTCCAAGGCGAATGGAATCGCAATGTATGTGAACGAGACCGGTTCGATTGCGCGCGATTCGTACGTCGCGGCCGATTATTTGCTCAACGCTATGACCGAGGCGACAGGGGCAAAGAAAAACAGCATTCATCAAACGGATACCTATACGGGAAACAACTGGTCTACTGTACCGTGTATATTGGTGGAAATGGGATTTATGAGTAATCCAGAGGAGGATATGAAGCTGGTTACGCCCGAATATCAGGCGCTGCTGGTGCAGGGCATGGTAGAAGGGATTGCCCGTTGGCAGGGGAGATAAAGTGACTCATTCAAAGCGCCATCCGCAGAGGAGACTGTCGGATGGCGCTTGATTATATTCTTTCTACCTCGATTGCCGTTCCGTTTTCAAATTGCACGCGGTATCCGCAACAAGGCTCGGGAATCCAATCGTAGAAGCTCTCGCTCCTTTTGGGAAATAATAGACGCATGATATGGGCGACAGTGCCGCCGTGACAGACAACGACCCATTGATCGCCCGATAACGAAAGCAATTCATTGAGGGTTTCACAGACTCTGGCGCGTACCTGCGCGTTGCTCTCCCCTTGTGGAATGGGCAATTCGTCGCTCATATTTGAAATCCAATGCTGGTATTCCGGAACATCCTTCATTTCTTCATAGGAGTGCATCTCAAATAGCCCCATATCCATTTCGCGAAATCCGGTAAAAACGCGCGCAGATACTTCGCCAAAGAGTAGCGAGAGCGTCTGTTGGGCGCGCAGCATTCCGCTGTGCCCAAAGCGCGCATTCGGGGAGATGGTTAATGTGCCTCGTTTCTTTTCGCACAGCGCTATACCGTTTGGCGTGAGCGGCAGATCGGTTTTGCCATAATAGAGTCGGCGCTCGTTGCCCTCGGTCAGACTGTGTCGCAGCAATATGAGTTCGTTCACTTGATCTGCACCCCCAAACCGCAAAATACGCGATGGACCGAAGCTGCTTCCCGAGCGAGGTACAGGTTCGCGCGCCCGCTTGCTTCGCGCCATGCGCGAAGCTCAGCATCCATGGGCACAATGCCGCAGGATATGTCGTCTGCAATAATAATTTTATTCTCGAGCGCATCCCTGTGCGCGCGCCAGAAATCTGTGGGTTCATGACCGCTTTTTACTGCATAAAGCGCAAACTGTTCAATGTGTGAAAGAATTGGAAAGCGCAGGTCCGGCTCTGCTGCTTCAGTACAAACGTATATATCCGTTTGCGCGAAGGAGAAACGGTTTAATACGTATTCCTCTTTGCCTTGATAGCTTCCGCCAATAATAAAAACCAGAGCAACCTCCATTACAGTATTGCTGCGGCAATCATTCCCGCCAGTTCCGCTACGCACAGCGCGTAGCCTGCCAAATCGCCCGATACGCCGCCCAGAGAATGTACTG
>JAFUAR010000398.1 GCA_017460585.1 Clostridia bacterium | reverse complement strand
TTGAAATCCGGCGGGTCGAGCTCCACATACAGCGGCTCCGCGCCGGTAATCAGCGCGTTCGCCTCGTAACTATTGTAATAGGGCGAGAACACCGCCAGCTTTTCGCCCGGGTTGAACAGCGCCATCTGGGCGCAGATCATCGCCTCGGTGGAGCCGCAGGTGACCAATATCTCCGTTTGGGGGTTAAGCGCCCTGCCGAAGCCGCGCCCCTCCTTTTCGGCGATGCGCTCACGCAGCGCGTCGATGCCCCAATTGGGCGCGTACTGGTGCGAATCGCCCAAGGAGGCGATTTGACGCAGCTTCTCGGTCAGTGCCTTGGGCGGATCGAACTCCGGAAAGCCCTGCGCCAAATTGATCGCGCCGTACTGATTGGAGAGTATGGTCATTTCGCGAATGCGGGAGCTCTTGAAGTAGCGGTTCTTTTCGTTTAAAGACTGCATATCATAGCTCCCTTCCAATGCGATCCACTTCGAATATGCCGTTATAAATGGTATCCGCCGAGAGCTGTACCTCCGCTGGCGCATAATCCGGCACGCGCTCGGCGATGCGCTCGGCGATGAAGCGCACGTTCTGTTCCACATTTTCCACAAGGTTCAAATCCGCCAGCGTCACCGGCACGCCCAACGCCTTCATTTTGCGCATACGCTCGCGCAGCTGTTCCCGATCTACGCCCTCGATAATGAGCTGATTGAACAGACCGTACATTACAATTTCGCCGTGCAAACGCACGTGGGTCGCGGGCACATGGGTCGCCTGATTGTAGAAATGGTGCGCCAGCCCGCCATAGGGCACGTAGCCCTTGATGCTGCCGGACAGACCCGCGAGCAATATGACCGCATCGATGGCATTCTCCCAAATCTCCTGCGGAATATGGTCGATATCCTGAAGCGCCGCGTCCACAAACTCCTTCTCCAGCGTTTCCAAAATCAGCTCGCAGACCTTCAACTGCAGTCGCAGTTCAAAGTTCAGTTGATTGCCGTTGAAGTTGGAGCCCACCTCATACCACTTGACGATGCTGTCCACCACGCCGGAAATCAGGTAGCGCTTCGGCGCGGCGCGCAGCACGTCGCGATCGATCACGATCAGCTCCGGCGAGCGCTTGGTGTAGAGGTAGGAATCCTCCGCGCCGTCGTTTGTATAGAGCACCGCCAGCTCCGACCACGAGGCGCAGGTCGCCGGTACGGTAGGTATGGTGACGATGGGCAGCTCCGCCTTGTCCGCAGCGGCTTTGGACAAATCCATAATGCGCCCGCCGCCCGCGGCAATAATGACATCGCGTCCGCCATCCAGCGCGCGCTTGGCGAAATATTCCGCCAATTCGTTGGTGGGGTAGCCGCCAGTCAATTCGGTTTCAAACTTTACGCCGTTTTCCTCCAGCGTTTTGGTCAGCGCCTCGCCCACCTTGGAAAACGCGGTTTCGCCCGCGATAATCAATGCGCTTTTGCCAATTTTAGCGATCAATGCGCCGCTCTCGCCTACGGATATGGCGTTTTCATACGCCCTCGGTACAGAAATAATGCTCATTCATTCCAGCTCCGTTTCTTTTAATATATGGAAGTATGGGAGCAGCCCGTTTCGCGCTACTCCCTTCTATTCAATTGCCTTGGGTTACAGGTCGTTCTGTTCGTAAGCGGCTTTGAGCTCGAGGAGATATTCGTTCTCCGGATCCTCCGCCAGCAGCTCGTTGAGCGCATCCTCGTAAATGGAGGTATCTACGGAATCCTCTATAGCGACTTCGGTGCCCGCCTCGATGTAGCCGGATGCCACCATGCCGTTGTAATAGCGCTTAATGCCGTTCAGATTCGGGTCGGGGCTCAAGCCGAGATCGCCGTATTCGTACACGATGAAGCGAAGATCCTCTTCGCTCTGGGTAATGTACTGCGCGCCCAGCTCCACCGAGCGATCCGGATCGGTGCGGTAAATCTGGTAGGCTCGAATCAGCGCCTTTTCCACGTTGACGTACAGGTCGCGGTTCTCCTCCAGATTCTTGGGGGAAACCATCTGACGGCAGCAGATGAAATCTCCGCCCACAATTTCGCGAATGAACTGCACGTTCACCAGTCCGCTCGCCTCCGCGGGACGATAGTAGCCGCCGTTGACGATGCCGGCATCCACCGCGCCCTTATTCACCGCTTCCACCACGCTCGCCGGAGAATCCAGCTCTACATAGGTGATCTTGGAAATATCGATGCCCTGTTCCACCAGATAGGCGCGCAGCGCGATATCGCCGCTGTTGGTGCGATTGACGCCGATCTTCTTGCCGTCCAACAGCTCCTGCGTGAGCGCTCCGCTCCACGCCTCCACGTTTTCGGGCTTGACCACCAGCGATTCATAGTCGCTCATCTGTCCGCCGATGATTCTGAGGGTAGAACCGTTGGTAATGGACAACAGCGGCGCGGGCGCGGAGAAGCCGCCAATTTCCACCCTGCCGCTCTCGATGGCCGCCAGCGTTTCCGAAGCGGTGGTGGTGTTTTGCAGTATGAAGTTCAAGCCAAATTCCTCGTCGGTATCGCCATAGGCGGCGATGACGGGGAGCAATCCGCCGTAGCCATCCGCGCTGACCGCGAAGTTAATATCGATGAGTTCCGATTCCGCCGCCGCGGCAAACGCGAACGAAACGGCGAGCAGCGCCGCGAGCAAAATGGTAAAGAGCTTTTTCATGGGATACTTCCTCCTTCAAAATAATTGGACCGGTTGTACGGGCCGCGCCTTGGCCGCCCAGCCATTGAATATGCCCGCCTGTACAAAAACCGGAGGTCCTTCCGCTTTGCGCGGTCAAGACCTCCGGTTGTCCGGTCAGCATATTTCCTTTGACGGTTTGTATATTAGCACAATTTCGCTGTATTTTCCAATACGGAGATATTATGCGCAATCATAGCAATATTCTATTATCAATCTTTCCAATCGCTCCGCCCTTTCGGACGTGGCAAATCGCGTAGTTGCTATTCACCCATGGGGGTGTCGGGGGTCGCAACCCCCGACATTCAATCCGCAGCGGCGGCGTGTACGCCGCGAGGACGCGGACCAAGTGTCCGCTTCCTTGCAGGTTTTGCGCCCGGAAACCGCATAGCGGTTTTAGCATAACGTGTTAGGGGTGGCAAGGTTGAAAAC
>JAFUAR010000397.1 GCA_017460585.1 Clostridia bacterium | reverse complement strand
CATAAGGGCAACGCGCCCGAGGAACGCAAGCTGCAGCGCCTGTTCCGCAACCCCGACGCCACGCGCCTGATTAAGCGCTGCAACGACTTTGGCGCGGGCGGCGTGTCCGTCGCCATCGGCGAGCTGGCGGACGGCTTGCGCATCGATTTGGACAAGGTACCCAGAAAGTACGAGGGCTTGGACGGCACGGAGCTCGCCATTAGCGAATCGCAGGAGCGCATGGCGGTGGTGGTAGACGCCGCCTCGGTAGACGCCTTCCTCGCGCTGGCGGATTCGGAAAACCTGCAAGCCTGCCCCGTGGCGGTCGTGCAGGAGGAGCCGCGCCTCGTGATGCGCTGGAACGGGCAAAACATCGTGGATATCAGCCGCGAATTCTTAAATTCCAACGGCGCGGAAAAGCACATTTCCATCGAAACGCAAGCGCCGCGCACCGAAAAAGAAGTGGTTTCCGGCTCGTTCGGCGAGAATTTGCGCCGAGTCGCGGGCGATTTGAACACCTGCTCTCATCGCGGGCTTTCCGAGCGCTTCGATTCCACCATCGGCGCGGGCACCGTGCTCATGCCCTTTGGCGGCAAGCACCAGCTCACGCCCATACAGGCGATGGCGCACAAGCTGCCCATATTGAACGGCTCGACCGACGACTGCTCCGTAATGGCGTGGGGCTTTAATCCCCTGCTCTCCGAGCGCAGCCCCTACCACGGCGCGTATCTGGCGGTGGTGGAATCGGTTTCCAAGCTGATCGCCTCCGGCGCGTCGTTCGAAGAGACGTGGCTCACCTTTCAGGAATACTTCCCCCATCCCGGGCGCGACGGCAAGCGCTGGGGACAGCCGCTCTCCGCGCTGCTAGGCGCGTTCAAGGCGCAGCTGGCGCTGGGACTGGGCGCGATTGGCGGCAAGGACTCCATGTCCGGCAGCTTTGAAGATCTCGACGTACCGCCCACGCTGGTATCCTTCGCGGTAACGCACGATCAGGCTTCGCACATCGTATCCCCCGAATTCAAGCAGGCGGGGCACGAGGTGGTTCTGCTCGCGCCCGAGCGCGACGCAAACGGTCTGCCCGAAACCGAATCGCTCAAGCGCGTATTCGCCTGCGTGACGGAATTGCTGCGCTCCGGCAAGGCGGTATCCGCCTACACGCCCGGTATGGGCGGCGTGGCCGAGGCGGTCATGAAGATGGCGTTCGGCAACGGATACGGCTTCGAGTTTGACGAGGCGTTGGACCTGAACGCGCTCTTCCTGCCCAGCTACGGCAGCTTCCTGCTGGAAATGACCGACGAAGCCTCTGTGGGCGCGCGCCTAGGTCGCGTGACCGAAGCCCGCTCGTTCGTTTGGCGCGGCGACGCCGTCGAGCTGGACGCCCTGCAGACCCTATGGGAAGGCGTGCTGGAGCCGGTCTATTCCTGCAATATTCCCGACCGCAAGCGCCCCATGGAGACCTTCGACTACGCGGCGAAGGAATGGAGCGCGCCGAGCGTGCGCGTCGCGAAGCCGCGCGTATTGATTCCCGCGTTCCCCGGCACCAATTGCGAATACGATTCCGCCCGAGCCATGCGCGAGGCGGGCGCGGAGCCGGAGATCTTCGTCATCAACAATTTGACGCGCGACAGCATTCGCCGCAGTGTGGATACCTTCGCGCAGCGCCTGAACGACGCCCAGATGGTATTCATTCCGGGCGGCTTCTCCGGCGGCGACGAGCCGGACGGCAGCGGCAAATTCATTACCGCCTTCTTCCGCAACGCCGCCATTCGCGAGGCGGTCACTCGCCTGCTGGAGCAGCGCGACGGATTGATGTGCGGCATTTGCAACGGCTTTCAGGCGCTCATCAAGCTGGGGCTCGTGCCCTACGGGCGCATTGTGGATACCGACCAAAACAGCCCCACGCTCACGTTCAACACCATCGCGCGCCACCAGTCGCGCATTGTGCGCACCCGCATATGCTCCAACAAGAGCCCGTGGCTGAGGCTGCGCAGCGTGGGCGATATCGTATCCGTGCCCATTTCCCACGGCGAGGGGCGCTTCCTGGCGAGCGACGAGCTGATTCATGAGCTGGCGCGCAACGGGCAGATCGCCACGCAATATGTCGATCTGGACGGCGCGCCCACCGGCGACGTGCGCTTCAACCCCAACGACTCCGCCTACGCCATAGAGGGCATCACCTCCCCCGACGGGCGCGTATTCGGCAAGATGGGGCACAGCGAGCGCGTGGGCAAAAACCTGTACCGAAACGTGCCGGGCGATTACGACATGAGAATGTTCGAATCGGCGGTACAATACTTCAAATAAAGCGTAAACGCGGGGCGGATCGAAGTGATCCGCCCCGCGTAAATGATATTCGCTTTATTCTATTTCCGCTCCATTCTGTGCAGTCCCCAGCCGCATACGGAGAGGTGCTGCGTGCCCGTATGCGCGCCGATTACGGGCGACAGGCACACCGTTTCCACCCGCGTGCCCTCCTGCGCGACCGCTTCGACCATATGCTTGAGCCGCTCGCTGCCCTCCGGATCGTCGCTGTGCGATATGAGCACCCATTTGGTGTCATTCTGCACGCCCTGCTCCTTGGCATAGCCCTGCACCAGCGCCTTCATCGCCTGCTGCATACCGCGCGCCTTGCCCACGACCTGCAGCTTGCCCTCGTCGTCAATAATGAGCAACGGCTTAATGTGCAGCGCGCTGCCGATCACCGCCACCGCGCCGGATACGCGACCGCCCTTGTGCAGGTAGTCCAAGTCGCCCGCCACAAAGCGGTGGCAGATATACTTTGCGTTCTCGCGCAGCCATTGCGCGTTTTCGGCAAGGGACATACCCGCTTTGCGGTTCTGCGCGGCGGCAATGGTCAACACGCCCTGCCCCGCCGTAGCGGATAGGCTGTCCACAATCTCCACAGTGCGCTCCGGAAAGTCCTTTTGCAGCAGCTTTGCCGCGGTCAGCGCGTTTTCATAGGTGGCGGACATTCCCGAGGAAAAGCTCAGATAGAGTATATCCGCGCCGTTTTGCAGCTCCGGCGTCCATATTTCCACATATCGGTAGGGCGAAATCTGCGAGGTGTGCACATCCGCGCCCTCGCGCTGCGCCCTGTACATCCGCGCGCAAATCTCGTCGTGATCGGGCGCGTTGGTATAAAAGGTAAAGCTTTGGTCGTTGATCGAGTAATCCATGGGAATGACCCGAATATCGTACTCCTCAAAAAACCGATGCGGCAAATCCGCCGCGGAATCCACATATAACGCGTACATCCATCGTCCTCCTGCGTCTATCCCTTTTCCCCAATGTAATGCGCGCTTACACCAGCTCCGCCAAATCGTAAATGAGCCGTTCCGTCTTCTCCCAGCCGAGGCAGGGGTCGGTAATGGATTTGCCGTACACGCCCTCGCCGATCTTCTGGCAGCCGTCTTCCAAATAGCTTTCCACCATCAATCCCTTGACCAAAGAGCGAATATCCTTGGAAAGCGAACGGCTATGCATCACGTCGCGGCAAATGCGCACCTGCTCTAAGTACTGCTTGCCCGAATTGCAGTGGTTGCAGTCCACCACCACGGCGGGGTTGCGCAAATCGCTCTTTTGGTAGAGCTCGTAGATCTGCTGCAGGTTTTCGTAGTGATAATTGGGATACATTCTGCCGAAGCTGTCTACGTAGCCGCGCAGAATCGCGTGGGCGAGCTCGTTGCCATGCGTGCGCACCTCCCAGCCGCGGTAGATGAATTCCTGCGCGCTCTGCGCCGCGGCGATGGAGTTCATCATTACGGTTACATCGCCCGCGGTGGGGTTCTTCATGCCCGCGGGAATGCCCAGTCCGCTGGCGACCAAACGGTGCTCCTGATTTTCCACCGAGCGCGCGCCCACCGCGACGTAGCTGAGCAGATCGCTCAAATAGCGGTAATTGGTGGGATAGAGCATTTCGTCCGCGCAGGTGAAGCCCGTTTCGCGCACAATGTGGGTGTGCATTTCGCGTATGGCGATAATGCCCGCCAGCATATCCTCGCCCTTGCCCGTATCGGGCTGGTGGAGCATACCCTTATAGCCCGTGCCCTTGGTGCGCGGCTTATTGGTATACACGCGCGGCACGATGAGCAGCCTGTCCGAAACCTTCTCGCTCACCTTCGCGAGGCGGCGCATATAGTCCAACACCGCGTCCTCGCGGTCGGCAGAACAAGGACCGATGATGAGCAGCATACGGTCGTCTCCGCCGGTGAGGATTTCCGCGATCTGCCGGTCGCGCTCGCGCTTGATCTCCCCAATGGACGCCTCCAGCGGAAACTGCCGCTTGAGCTCTTGGGGTATGGGAAGCTTTCGTACAAACTGCATATGCATTTCCATGAGCATTCACCCTATCGTTCGAATTTCGTTCATTATTATAGCACATCGGGTAGCGATGTCCAGAACGGGTAGGAAGTATTAACAATTGGGGAGATAGATATAAACGATGAAGGGAAGCGATTCTGGCGCTCCCCTTCGAAATGATTCCTTGTTTGGGATTAATATTGCCGTTTACAGGAAATCGTAAATTTTCTTTGCGGCAAAGTTCATAGTGCTCAGCAGCAGCTGCTTGTACAATAATACTTCTGTGCTGACGCCGTTTGTATATTGGTCTAAGTATTGAATTAAAAAACCATTCTCCGCATTATTCAGATAGTCTAAATAATGGCTCATGAAGGAAGCTGTGTCTAGGTTCTTGATTTGCGTAGCAAGATATGCGTCATATGCGCCGACTGCGTGATGAATCAAACGAATGAATTGCGCACACTCTGCTTGATCTTCAATATACATTAAATGCAAATAGCTTCGTATTTTATTGACATCCTTATATTTCTATACCTCCTCCAAATTCGTCTTGGCGAAATCCCAAATGTTCTTGATCTCTGGATATTTCTTCGCAATATCCTTTACCGCT
>JAFUAR010000396.1 GCA_017460585.1 Clostridia bacterium | reverse complement strand
TATCCGCCGCTTTATTTTAGCGTGATAATGACGCGACGATAGGGTTCTTCACCCTCAGAATGAGTAGTGACCTCCGGATCCGCCTGCAAAGCGGAGTGGAGAATGCGGCGCTCATAAGGATTCATGGGCTCTAAGGCGACGCGGCGACCGTTCTTTTTGCAGCGGTTCGCCATACGCACTGCCAGCTTGCGCAAGGCTTCTTCGCGGCGGGCACGGTAATTCTCCGTATCCAGATTCACACGGATGTACTCGTCGCGGTTACGGTTCACATGCAGGCTGGTGAGGTATTGCAACGCATCCAGCGTCTCTCCGCGGCGTCCAATCAATATGCTCATGTTCTCGCCGGAGAGTACCATACGCAGCTGCTCAGGCTTTTCACTGACCTGAATTGTCGAAGGCACGTTCATCCTTTCTACCAACCCAGTCAGGAAAGCGCGTGCATCCTTGGCGGTATCGGTAAGGGAATCTTCGGGCGTTTCTACGAAGGGTTCAGGTTCCGGCAGGGGTGCGGGAACGGTTTCGACGGGCTTTTCCTCTTTCGGCTCAGCATTGCGGGGCTTAGGCTCGCGACGCTTTTTCGCGGATTTGGGCTGAGAAGGTTCGGCTTCCTTTTCGGAAGTCTTTTCCTGCTTCGGAGCTTTTTCCGCTTTTTCAGCGTTGTTTGTCTTTTCCGCCTTGGGCTTATTCTCTTTCTTAGCCTTTTCCGGTGCGCTCTTCGCCTTGGTAGAAGGTTGATCGAGGCTCAGCTTAGGCAGGTCAATGTTCAAATCATCGTCTTTGCTCTTTACGGTGAGGCGAACCTTTGCAGGCTTTCCAAACAGACCAAACAGACCGGGGGTTCCCATTTCGAGAACCTGAATTTCCACATCGCTGGAATCGCAGCCAAGCTCCTGACAGCCCTTGGCGACGGCTTCTTTAACGGTCTTTCCGGTAATTTCTATCGATTTCAAGGTATTATCTCCTTAAGTTCAATCCCTTTTTCCCGCCTTCAGTTCGGCTTTCGCATCCTGCATATCGAACACCTTATTGAGCACAACGGTTTCCAATATGCTAATGATGTTGACCGTCATCCAGTAAATAGAGAAGGCGGAGTTGCTGCTGGCGCAGATCCATACGGAGAACAGCGGGAAGAACCACTTCATGAAGCCGCTGTTCATCGCGTTTGCCGCGTCATTTTGCTGTGCAAGCTGCTGCCCTTCGGGCTGCTTCTGTTCCGGATTGGTCAGCTTGGTCATGAGGAATTGGCTGACACCCGCCAAGATGGGCAGTATAAACAAACCATTGGCGTAGTGGAAGAACGCATAGAAGGAATTGGGCAGCGCTACCGTAAACGAAGTGATCAGGAAATTGAGCGGCAATTGCACAAACGCGTTCGCGCCGTACTGCGCGGCGATCGCGGCATATTCGGGTGTTTGCAAGAAGGCACGCGCCGCTTCAATGTTTTCCTGAGTCAGTATGGAGGAATAGCCGATTGGCGATATAACAGCCAGATTGGAGCCCGCGGCGGGCAGAATGGTTGCCAGGAAGGAATCAGGCTGGAATACATTCTTGATCCACAGCCAGCCCTGCATGGAAACATCGGCATTGTTCATGAGGTCCAACAGCATCTGGATGGTATGCTCATTTGCCACCACGCGCATCGCGGTGAACATAAGAAGCAGTATGGGCCACTGCAGCAGCATGGGCAGGCAGCCCGAAGTGGGGCTGACGTGCTCCTTCTGGTAGAGCTCCATCATCTTCTTGTTGAGCTTTTCCTTGTCATTGCCGTACTTTTTCTGCAACTCCTGCATCTTCGGCTGAACCTTTGTCATGGAGCGCATTCCCTTGCGGGATTTCGCAGTAAGCGGAAGCAGTACCAGGCGGATCATGAAGGTAAATATTACCACGGACCAGCCGTAGTTGCCGACCCAGCTGTTGATCCACTTTAAGGCGTTGGCAAAGAATAAATTGATCCCATCAAACATAGCTGTATCCCTCCGAAGGGGTGTGAATTGTTTCCATAGAGAAAACGCCCGCGCTTTCCCGCATCCGGGCTGGCTGCGGACGAGTTCTGAATGCGTATGGGAATGCTATACCCTGCGAGTATGGTTCAGGGAACCGGGTCATAACCGCCTTTGCAAAGGGGATTGCAACGCAAAACGCGCCATAATGCTAAGAGACCACCCTTGATAAAGCCATACTTCTCCACAGCTTCCAATGCATACTGCGAACAGGTCGGTCTAAACCGGCAGCAGGGCGGATGCATGGGGGAGAGATTGCGCTGGTATAGGCGAATCAACCCGATGAGCGCACGACTAGGCAACGATCGGATGCGATTCACAGCAGTTCCTCCCGTAGGAATTTTCCACGCAACAGCACCGTCTCCAGCTCATGAGAAAGCGCTTCGTGAGAGATTTCCTTCATACACGGGCGCGCGACAAATATGTATTTGCCGCCCTTCATTCGCCAGCGCAGCTTGCGCACGTCCTCGCGCATCCATCGGCGCAGACGATTGCGCGTAACCGCGTTGCCAACCTTGCCCGATACGGAAAAGCCGATTTTCAACTCTCGTCCCTTTAGGAATACGATGGTGAAGCTGCGCGAAGGAATGCCCTTGCCGCGGCGGTAAACAAACCGATAATTCTTGTTTCTGCCCAGCCGGTAGCGGCGCGGAAAGCGCTCGTCATGCTCGGCGGGGCGCAGTTCATCCATCGATTATGCGGACAGGACTTTGCGACCGCGGGCGCGACGGGCTTTGAGTACGTTGCGACCGGCGCGGGTCTTCATGCGAGCGCGGAAGCCATGCACCTTGGAACGCTGACGCTTCTTGGGCTGGTAGGTACGTACGGAACTTGCCATAATGAATACACTCCTTTGATCTTCTTTGAATTCGCTTATAAATGAAGCGAAAACTGTCAAAATACAACTTCGGTATTATAAAGCAATCACGCGGTTTATGTCAAGCATAGTTGCGTGAAATCTCCATGTCTACGCGTCGAATCGGCGACGAGCGCATGGGTGAAATATCAATTTGAGGTTGTTCAAAGAGACGTAATATCGCCCGCTATAGATGCGGTGTAACATTTCATATTCGGTTTGTAGCGGCTGTATTTTGCGGTATGAGTGTGCTAGATCAAAACGACGGGGGGAGACTATGTTATCTATTCAATGGTAAACGCATTGTGTAGGATCGGTGAAAAAGGCAGGTTTGAATTGAAGGAAAACGGTCGGAGATGATAGGAACGATAGGAGTTGAGTTTTATCATAATTATATTTGGAGGGCTTGTTTGCAAACATCCAGATATTCAATTTTTGAAAAAGAAACGAGGAATCAATTACAGGGAGATAGCAAGGGGAACATTTAGCTTATAAAGTAATAAGTCAGATCAAGACATTTTTTCCAGCTTTGACTTATTACTTTATATATTAAAACGAACACTTCTCTGACCATTACGATCTTCCAAGAAGTGTTCGTCTCTGCTGGTTGTGGTGGAGCCGAGGGGGGTCGAACCCCTGTCCGAAGACCATCCAAACAGAGCTTCTCCGAGCGCAGTCTATGTTTTGACATTCCCTCCGCCAAGCTCACACAGACAGG
>JAFUAR010000395.1 GCA_017460585.1 Clostridia bacterium | reverse complement strand
GGGGGCGCGGGGCATGAGCCGACTGCAGGGCGCGCTGTATCGACCGCTTTTAAACGTGCCGCCCAAGGCGCTGCGCGATTATTTGACCGAACGGGGCGCGACATGGCGCGAGGACGCGACCAACCAAATCGCGGACAACCCCAGAAACATACTGCGGCTGGAAATTATGCCCAAGCTGCGGGAAATTTACCCGGGCGCCGAAGCCGCCGTCGCCCGATACGCCCAGAGCGTGGAGTGCGACGATCGCTATATCGATATGCAGGCGCAGGCGTTTTGCCGCGACCATATGCAAACCGGCGCCTACGGCGCGCGGCTCTGTGCGCCGGAGGAGGCGGAGGAAGCCGTGCTGCGCAGGGCGATTCAAACGCTATCGCCCGTTGTATTGGAGCACGACCGGCTGCTCGAGGCGGTTGCGCTGTGCGCCCAAAGGCACGGCAAGCTTCAAATCGCGCAAAACGCATTTCTGGAACGCACGCCGAACGCGCTCTATGCGCTCTGCGCGCGTACTGCGCCCCACGAAGCGCCGCTGCAATTGTACGGTGAAACGGCGCTGGAGGGCATCGGCACGCTGTGGGGCGAGGAATGCGATATTGCGCCCGAAAGGCAAAGACAGGATCGGCAGGCGCTGGACGCAGACGCACTGGCGGGCTGCGTGCTGCGCACGCGGCGCGCAGGCGATAGGATTCGCCCGCTGGGCTGCGGCGCAAAGCTGCTTTCCGATTATTTGACCGATCGTAAGATCGATCGCCCGCTGCGGGACGCGCTGCCGATCGTCGCAAAGGGCGAAAGCGTATATTGGGTTATCGGCGTGGGAATTTCCGAGGAGGCGAAAATTACGCCTTCCACCAAGCGCGCCGTGCGCCTAAGCTGGCGGGACGCCTCAAATGCCAACGACAGGGGAGGAAATCAGGGATGAATAGCATGGATAGGGATATCGCGCGGGTACTGCTCAGCGAGGAACAGCTGCAAAAGCGCGTTCAGGAGCTGGGCGCGCAGCTTGCGCACGATTATGAAACGCTCAACCCCACGATGATTTGCATTCTAAAGGGCGCGGCAATATTCTACACCGATTTGCTGCGCGCCATGCCCGTGCCCTGCAGTATGGATTTCATGGCGGTATCGAGCTACGGGAACCGCACCAAGAGTTCGGGCGAGGTGGAAATTCGCAAGGACCTGTCGACCTCCATCGAGGGGAAGCACGTGGTCATTGTGGAGGATATTGTGGATTCCGGCTTTACGCTCAGCTACCTGTCGCGCATGCTCAAGGCGCGCGGGGCGAAGTCGCTCAAGCTGTGCACGCTGCTGGATAAGCCCTCCCGCCGCGCGCCGGGCATCACCCTCAAGGCGGATTACCACGGCTTCGAGGTGGGCAACGAGTTTGTGGTGGGCTATGGGCTGGATTACGCGGAGAAGTACCGCAACCTGCCCTATATCGGCATATTGAAGCCGGAAATTTACGAAAACGAGTAATTTCGGCGCGCGGAAAGGAAAGTTCCATTGAATAATAAGAGAATGCGGCGGCTTTGGCAGGGTCCCTTGATCTACCTGCTGGTATTTGCGGTAATACTGCTGATTGTGCAGACGCTGGGCACGGATACCCCCGTTTCCTACGAAACGCTGAGCTATTCCGAGCTGCTGGAATGGGAGGAATCCGACCTGCGGCAGGATGAGGGCTTGCAGGGCGGCGAAGCCGGCAAGACCATTTCCAGCGTGATTATTCAGCAGAACACGCTGGTGGGTCGCACCGAAAGCAGCGCCATACGCGACGACCAGTTTGGCACGTATTACGATTTCAAGGCGACGCTGCCCTCCGAGGCGCAGTTCTATCAGGATGTGAACGCCATATACAAGGCGGCGCTCGGGCGCGAGGACGTAAGCCCCACGGAGTATCGCTTTGACACGCGTTCGCAGCTGCCCGCGGAGCGCCCGTGGTGGCTGGAATTTTTGCCGTATATCATTTCCATGCTGGTGCTGGCGGTGTTCTGGTACTTCCTCATGCGCCAGCAGACCGGCGGCAAGGGCGGCGTGATGAGCTTTGGCAAGTCCCGCGCGCATTTGACCGACCCCAACGCCAACAAGGTCACCTTTGACGATGTGGCGGGCGCGGACGAGGAAAAGGAAGAACTGAAGGAGATCGTTCAGTTCCTGAAGGACCCCAAGAAGTTCACCGCTCTGGGCGCGAAGATTCCCACGGGCGTGATATTGGTGGGACCGCCCGGCACGGGCAAGACGCTGCTGGCGCGCGCGGTCGCGGGCGAAGCGGGCGTGCCCTTCTTCTCCATTTCCGGTTCGGACTTTGTGGAAATGTTCGTGGGCGTGGGCGCTTCCCGCGTGCGCGATTTGTTCGATCAGGCGAAAAAGGCGTCCCCCGCCATTATATTCATTGATGAAATCGACGCGGTCGGTCGCCAGCGCGGCACCGGCTTGGGCGGCGGGCACGATGAGCGCGAGCAGACGCTC
>JAFUAR010000394.1 GCA_017460585.1 Clostridia bacterium | reverse complement strand
CTCGAGCATCCGGAGGCGCTGTTTACCGTGAGCCACGCCGCCGCGCGCAACCGCGCGATATTCGCGCTTTCGCAGGCATGCTTTGTGTGCAATACCGACGCGCGCCGCGGCGAGCTGGAGGCGATCAACGCGCGCCTGTGCGATTGGATATACGCGGCGGAGGGCTTGGAGTGCAACCGTCCGCTGATTGCGCGAGGGGCGATTCCCTTCAGCAATTGGAGTACGTTTGATTTTGCCACCGCCTTTCAGAGCTGGCGCGCCTCCCAAGCGGAGCAGATGGATATGTTTGGTTTTTTGGATGAAACGGGGCGGGATTGACGCGTTTTTGGGAAAATTGAGGGTTTATTTTGTAAAAAGAAATACAATTGTAAAATGATATAACAATACGGAAAAAGAAGTCATAATTATTCCATTCCGACTTATTTTTGACACACTTATCTGCTAGAGTAATAATTCAATAAATATAGAAAGTGCGATCGAGAATTTCATGGAATCATTCCGCAAGAAAGCTACGATACTCGTGGCGGACGATGACAAAAACGTTCATATGTCTTTGAGCCCTTATTTTCGCAGGGAGGGCTACGAAATGCGCTCTGCGAAGAGCGGGGCGGAAGCGCTGCGCCTCATTCGTGAAGAGCCGGTAGACGTGGTGCTGCTGGATATTATGATGCCGGATTTGGACGGCTTCGAGGTGTGTCGGGAAATTCGCGCCATATCCAAGGTGCCCATCATTATGCTCTCGGCCAAGGGCGAGGAGTGCGACAAGCTGCTGGGGCTCGAGCTGGGCGCGGACGATTACATTACCAAGCCCTTTAGCCCGCGCGAGGTCGTAGCGCGCTTAAAGGCGGTGCTGCGGCGCATACGCGACCTGAAAGAGGAGCATACGGCGGACAGCCTGACCGTGGGCAATTTGGAGATCAATCTAAACGCGTTCGTGGTGAAGCTGGACGGGAAGGTGGTTGCCTGCACGCCCAAGGAGATTGAAATACTTTGGCTGCTGGTGAGCAACCCGGGCATGGTATTTAGCCGCGAGCATCTGCTGGAGCGCATATGGGGCTACGACTATCCGGGCGATTCCAGAGCCATCGACAGCCACATGAAGCGCATTCGCGCCAAGCTTTGCAAGCCGGAAAACGACTGGGATATCCGCACCGTGTGGGGCGTGGGGTATCGATTTGAAATGGTGAAGCATTCGGATACGCTCTAGCGCCAAGGCTTCCCGTAGAATTGACAGGAGAATATGATTAGAAAAGAAAGTCTTCAAAGAAAAGCTTTATCCAGCCATTTGATGACGGCGATCGCGTCGATAGTGATACTCGTGATCGCCGTTTATTTCTTTTGCTACCACGAAATGCGGCAGTACGCCACGCAGGTGACCGTGCGATACGCCACCTCCATTGCCGCTATGCCGCTTCGCTCGGATTGGCGAAGCGACCCGGGCTGCGCCGAAATATTCAATCACCTGCAGCATACCATCGGCGGCAGGGTGCTTGTGGCGCAGCGCGTAGGCGAAGAAGCGGAGATATACGAAATTCAGGTAGACGAAGAACTCGAGGGCGCGAATGAACACGATCCGTCCGCGGTGCGGTTTGCTTCGCCGAATACAGTCGACGCCCAAATGCGGGAAATCGCTCTGCGCGCGTTTGAAGCGGGGAGCGTGCAGGGAATGGGGGAAATCGAGTTTTTCGGCGCGCCTATGCTCTATGCCGGAGAACTCCTAGACCCTGCCAATGATCACGGGCAGTACGCCGTGCTGGTATTTCGTCCCACCACGCGGTTGAACACATTACACAGCAATCTGACGTTCTCACTGGGCATTTC
This sequence comes from Clostridia bacterium, assembly GCA_017460585.1. Taxonomy (GTDB): domain Bacteria; phylum Bacillota; class Clostridia; order Christensenellales; family Aristaeellaceae; genus Faecivicinus. The sequence continues at coordinate 13,824 of JAFUAR010000394.1, read as the reverse complement.
GCTATTGGTGGCGGTGTTGATCTCCGTGAATATGTCTATGCTGTTCGTATCGCGCCTGATGCATCCCATTCAAATGGAAACGGTGGCGGCGGAGCGGCTGGCGGAGGGCGATTATACCGCGCGCGTACCGATCGATACTCACGATGAGATTGGTCGCTTGGGTGAAACGCTCAACGAGCTCGCCTCGCGCGTGGATTCCAGCATGAGGACGCTGCGCGGCGAGCGCGACCAACTCAACGCCATTATCAACAATATAGACGAGGGCTTGCTCGCGGTGAACCACGCGGTGGAGCCCGTATACTTCAACCAAGCGTTTTTGGAGTTTACCGAGCTTTCAAGCCCTGAGCAGGTCGTTGCGCAATTGCGAAAGCGCGTGCATTTCCAGCCCTTTTCGCAGGCGCTGCAGCGCGCGCTGGAGAGCGGGGCTTCTGAGCGTGCGCAGTGGCGCAGCGCCAATGGGCGCTCCATTTTGGCCATACTTACGCCGGTAATGGATGAGCATTCCGACGTAGCCGCCATTTGCCTATTGATGGACGTTTCCGAAAGCGAGCGCTTGGAGCATTTGCGCAGGGATTTCGTGGCGAACATATCGCACGAGCTCCGCACGCCGATTACCGGCATACGAGGTATGCTGGAGCCGATTATGGACGGAGTGATTGAATCGGACGAGGAAAAGCAGCGCTATTTTCAGGCGATTCATCAGGAAGCGGTGCGCATGGAGCACATGGTGAACGAAATACTAGAAATATCGCGCCTGCAGGACATTTCATTTTCCATTCCCATGCAGCTGGTGGATTTGTACGGCGTGCTCGATTCGGCCATTCACAATATTCGCACCAAGGCGCAGAAGGCGAACGTGTTGCTTTCGCTAGGCGAGGAGGCGCGCGGACAGGCGGTGTGGGGCAATTTCGACAGGCTCTATCAGGTGATTGTGATTCTGCTGGACAACGCGGTGAAGTTTACGCCCGAGGGAGGCTCCGTTACCATACAGGCGCGCTTGCGTGAGAATATGATTGACGTTGCGGTTTCCGACACGGGTTGCGGCATTGAACCCAGAGACCTAAAGTTCATATGGGAGCGCTTCTTTAAGGCGGACCGCAGCCGCTCCAATCCCAACGGCACGGGGCTGGGACTGCCCATTGCCAAATTGCTGGTGGAAAAGATGGACGGGGAGATTCGCGTGGAGAGCCGCGTGCGCGAGGGCACGGTGTTTACCGTTTCTATGCGCCGCTTTGCGCCGGACGATGCAACCGAGAATACGATTGAAAACACTTAAATTCAACCTACGGTTGCTTGCAAACGGCGGTTGAATGTGCTATAGTCTTCCCACCGACAGGAAATGCCGGAATTGTAAGTGTGGGAGGGATCCGCATGATCGATAATCGTCAGGTTGGAAATTGTATCGCAAAGCTCCGTCAGGGCAGAAATATGACGCAGCAGCAGCTTGCCGCGGCGTTGAATGTTTCGCATCAGGCGGTATCCAAGTGGGAAAACGGGGCGGCTCTGCCTGATATTCAAACGCTCATGGCGCTCACCAAGCTATTCGGGGTGACTGTGGAGCAGCTTATGAGCGGCGAGATTCCGCAGGCGCAGCCGGAGCGCGCCCGTTCGCAGGAGGATCGCTTCCAGAGCTTCGGCAGCTTCGTAAACGGCGTGATGAGCGATATCGGCAGCCTGTTCCGCTCCGAATCGACCGAAAAGGCGCCCGAGGCGGACGACGGCTCCAAGGAAGCGGTATTGGAGGATGAAACGCCGCAGGAGGCGGAAAAGCAGAGCGCGGATATTGACCTGAGCTCGCTGCTGGAAATGGCGCCGTTTATGTCAAAGGCGGCGGTGCAGGATATGCTGGCGAACGTGCGCCGCAGGCTGGAGCCGGAGGAGATTGCGAAATTTGCGCCCTTTGTAGAGAGCGATTTTCTGGAAACGCTCATTCGCCAAAACTGCTGCGAGATGAACTGGGACACCCTGCGCAGGGTCGCGCCGTTTCTGCGCAAGGAAGTGGTGGACGCCTTCGCGCGCATGGCGGCGGAGGGAGAGCGGGTATTTCGACCGAGCGAAGCGGGCGTGAACCAAGCGGCGGAGAACCTGCAGCGCAACTGGAACGAGGCGGCGCAGTACGTATCCAAGGGCATGGATTCCGCCGTGCGCAAGGTAGTGCGCTTTGGCGACAATGTGGCTTCCAAGGTGAGCAAGGCGCTGGAGGATATGGCGACTGCTCCCGCGGACGAAAACGACCGGCTCAATCAGCTGCGCAGGAGCGCGTTTGAGCGCGCCATGCAGCAGGAGCGCTGGGACTGGCTGGAAGCGCGCATTCGCGATATTGCCGACGCCGAGCTTCGCCAGTTCGTAGCGGACAAGGCGTTCGAGCTGGGCAGGGCGGAATGGGTGTACGAGAATCTAGGCGATTACGCGGATATCGGCACCATTCGCTCCGCCATAGAGCGCGGCGACTGGGGCTGGCTGGGCGAACACGTTTGGAATTTCTCCAAGCCCCTGCAGCAGGAGGTGGCGCTCGCGGCGGCAAAGGCGGAAAACTGGCAGTGGATTTCGAGCTTTGCCGAGCAAATGGAGCTTTCCGAATGCGTGGATCAAATTGCCGAATCGGCGCTGCGCTCCGGCGCGCGCCTGCTGGCGGTGCAGCTGGCGCATTACGATATGAACGCCGAGCAGCTGGAGCATATCGCTCTGACGGGCGTAGAGCTGAACGATTTGGAGTTTATCGATATGATTTCCGATATTCTTCCACAGGAATCGCTTCGCCTGTGCTGTATGCGCCTAGCGAAGAATGAGCGCTGGGAGGCGGTATACCGCTTCATGGGCGCACTGAACCGCCAGAGCAGGGAGTGGCTCATGGAGATCGCCATTGATCAGGCGAACTTTGCCGCGATCGACGCCATAGAAGCCTCGATTCGGGAGGACGAAAACAAAACCGAGGAATAAGACAAAGCAACGCCCCGTTGGAGTCTAAGCGACTCCAACGGGGCGTTGCGCTATGCTTCCGCCTCGATGCGGTACTCTCCGGCGCGCATGGCGTCGTCTACAGTGAGGGCAAGCGGCATATCGCCGCTTTGCTTTTGCAGCGTGCGCATCCAGTCGATTACGGGGCGGCAGGCGACCGCTCGATAGGTCGTATGCGCGCTCTGCCTGCGCCTTGCCCAAATGTCGCGCAGCGCGCGCAGGGCGGTGGTCTCGTGCGAGGGGACCCGACCGGTCGCCATACATTCCTCGCAATCGTGCTCCAATAATTTGCTTAAAGGCATCCGCACCCGCTTTCTGCTCAATTCAAGCAGCCCAAGCGAGGTGAAGCCGTGAATGGAAACCGGATTCCGATCCCGCGAAAACCATTGCTCCAGCGCTTGAAGCAGCGCTTCCTGCCCTTCGGGTTCCATGTCGATAAAGTCTACAATAATAATGCCGCCCAAGTCCCTTAGACGAAGCTGTCGGGCGATTTCGCGCGCGGCTTCCAAATTGAGCTTTAGTACCGTATCGGCAAACGACTGCTTGCCGGTGAATTTGCCGGTGTTCACATCGATCACGGTCATGGCTTCGGTTTCGTCGATCACCAGATAGCCGCCGGATTTCAGCCATACCCGCCGCTTGAGCAGTGCGTCGAGCTTTGCGTCTACGCGGTGTGCGTCAAATAGCGGCATGGTTTCCCGCCATACGTTCAGCGGAGTATCCGCCTCTAAACCGTACACGCGGGCGACGTATGTCAATTCGCCGTAGAGCGTATCTCCATCGGCGACGATCTCGCAGGGCTGCCCCGCCAGATCGCGAACCGCAACGGCGCACAGATCGTCCGCAGCGTACAGCACCATAGGAGCGGTCGACGCGCCCGCGCGTTTGTGAATTTCGCGCCAATGCGCCATCAGCGCGCGCAGCTCATCCGCAATGCGCTCAACCGGCGCGTTTTCTGCCGCCGTGCGCAGTATCGCGCCCATTCCGGTGCCCGCGAGCGCGCATTCGGCGGCGTCGCGCAACGCAGCGCGCGCTTCCGATGATTCGATTTTGCGCGATATCGATATTCCGCCGCCCATGGGCAGCAATACCGCCACCCTGCCCGGCAGCGTGAGCTTCATGGATACGCGGCAGCCCTTGGTGCCGCCCGGCTCCTTAATCACCTGAACCAGCACGGTCTTTCCTGCATAGAGCAGCCTGTCAATGCGCCTTTCGCCCTTGCCGTACACGCAATCATCGCCGCTCAGGTAGGCGTTTTTGGTATCTCCAATGTGAATAAACGCGGCGTTCATGCCCGGCAGCACGTTTTCCACCCTGCCGGCAATGATGGTGCCCGGGGCGTGCAGCGCGTCACCCGCGCGGCGCAGCATGAGTTCGGTGAGTTCGCCGTCTTCCATAACCGCCAGACGGTCCTGACCGGGCGCGCGTTCCAGCAACAGCTTTCTCTCCATGCGTTACAGCTCCATGAGCGGGGTCAGCGCGCCCGCCGCGTTTTCGCCCAGCAGGCATTCGCGGTGAATGCGCGCCTGCGGCGGCTCAAAACCGCCGATAGAAGCGAGGCTGCCCAGCAGCAGGTCGGGCTTGAGCGTATCCCGCTCGGTGAGGCTCAGGCGCGCCCACAGCCCGTAATCCTCCGCCTTCGCCTCGATCAGCAAGGGGCGAATGTCGATTTCGCGCTCGCCGGATTTGGTCTTGCGCATCGCGGGTACGCTGTCCATTTGTAAAAACGCATTCAGCGCGCCGTGCAGCGCCTCCGCCGCTTGCGCGTCTACCTGAATGCGGTAGTCGGACGCCCGAACCTGCGCCATGGGAGCGGGGTGCTTATCGTCCACCATGCGGGTTTCCAACACGGGCAGCTCCGGCGGCAGCGCGGCGCGCATGGCTTCCTCCGTGCGCTTTCTGCCCATGGGCACCGCCAGCTTGATATCCAATATTTCGTATTCGCTGGTCCAGCCCAGCGCCAGCGCGGAGCCGAACGACAACACCGGATGGGGATTGAAGCCCTGCGTATAGGCGATGGGCAAGCCCGTGCGATTCAGGGCGCGCTGAAAAAAACGCTGCATATCCAAGTGGGAGATAAACCGGAGTCTAGGTTCCTTGCCGAAGCGGATCATTGCCCGCATGTCTTCGCCTCCTCATAGCGGTTCACGCCGCAGCCTACGCAGCCCTTGCGGCAGTCGCGCGTGCACTCGCCGCGCTGCGCCTTTTCCCATTCGCGCAGCAGAAACGCTTTGGTCACGCCCGCGTCCAAATGGTCCCAAGGCAGCAGCTCGTCGGTGGGTCGCTCACGGCAGGCATAGAAGTTGGGGTCGAGACCGGAATCATAAAACGCCTGCTGCCACAAATCGTGGCGATATTGGTCGGACCAGCCGTCGAACCGGCAGCCCAGCCGCCACGCGCGCTCCAACGCCTCCGCCGTGCGGCGGTCTCCGCGCGCCAGCACCGCTTCGAAGTAGCTCACGTCCATATCGTGATACTTGAAATCCACGCCCTTAATCTGCTTGAGGGCATCCAACAGCATTCGCTGGCGGCGGGTGACGGTTGCTTCATCCAGCTGTCCGACCCATTGGAAGGGCGTAAAGTTCTTGGGAACGAATACCGAGGCGCTGACCGTAATGCGCAGTCCCGGGGCGCGGCGCTCCTTCGGCACTTGGAAGTAGCACTGGCGCACCTTGCGGGCGAGATCGGCAATGCCCAGCACGTCTTCGTCGGTTTCCGTGGGCAGACCGACCATGAAGTAGAGCTTGACCGAGCTCCAGCCCTCGTTGAAGGCGTCCTGCACGGCGCGCATCAGGTCTTCCTCGGTCACGCCCTTGTTGATGACGTCGCGCAGGCGCTGCGTACCGGCCTCTGGCGCGAGCGTCAGCGAGGTTTTGCGCACCTTTTGGGTTTCGCGCAGCGTGTCCGTGAGCACATTGTCAATGCGCTGCGAGGGCAGCGATATCTTTACCCGCCGCTGCGCGAACTTTTCCACCATTTGGTGCGCCAGCTCCGGCAGGCAGGAATAGTCGCCGCTCGACAGGCTCATGAGCGAAATTTCGTCGTACCCCGTGGAGGACACGAGCTTTTCCGCCATATCCATGAGCTGCTCCAGCGAGCGTTCGCGAACGGGGCGATAGATCATGCCCGCCTGACAGAAGCGGCAGCCGCGCGTGCAGCCGCGAAATATCTCGAGCATAATGCGGTTGTGCACCACTTCGCTGTAGGGCACGATGAGGCGCTCCGGATAGGTGGCGGCGTTCAAATCCTTGACCATCGCCTTGCGCACCACCTGCGGCGCGTCTGTGCCGGGCTTGGGCGAAATGGACGCCACGGTGCCGTCCTTGTGGTACGCGACCTCGTAAAACGAGGGCACATATATGCCGCGAATGTGCGAAGCCGCACGCAAAAACGCCTCGCGCGGCGCGCCGGAGCGCTTCCACTCGCGGTAGCATTCCACCAGCGCCACGGTCTCCTCCTCGCCGTCGCCCAGCGCAACCAGATCGACAAACGGCGCCAACGGCTCTGGATTAAACGCGCAGGGACCGCCGACAACCACGAAAGGGCCCTCGTGCCGGTCGGCGGCGCGCACGGGCAGACCCGCCATATCCAGCGCTTCCAATACGTTGGTAAAGCTCATTTCGTATTGCAGCGTGACGCCGAGCAGGTCGAATTCCGCAATGGGCGTTCTGGATTCAATGGAGAACAGCGGAATATCGTTTGCGCGCATCAGCGCCGCCATATCCACCCACGGGGAAAACACGCGCTCGCACCAAGCGTATTCCAAGCGATTGACAGCGTGGTAGAGGATCTTCATGCCCAAATGCGACATACCGACCTCGTAGGTATCCGGAAACAGAAACGCGAAGCGCACATCCACATTCTGCGGGTCCTTCATGACCGCGTTGAATTCTCCGCCCATGTAGCGCGCGGGTTTTTGTACGTTCATTAGCAGGCTCTCGATGCGATCGGAAAGCGTCAAGCGGAACACCTCGTTTTTATTTCAGCAAATCAGTGCTATTGTACTATGCGGAGCAGATTCAAGCAAGCGGTGAATAATTAAGAATGCGAAGGAAGGGAATAAAAGGGAAGATATGAAAGAAATGTCGGCGGGAAGGAAAGGGATGTACGGCGGGGGTACTTCTGCTTTGGAAGGGCAAGCTTTATTTCTTGATGTAGGTTTGATTCCGGCTGGTGGGCTTATCCGGCGTTCCCATGGCGATCAGACCACTTTCAAGTGCCGGAACCAAATAGAGTTTGCGGAAATTGGCGCGGGACCTCAAATCCAGCTTTTCCATGAGCCGCGTAGCGGAGCAGGGGACGTCATACGCCCGTTGCCGTCCGAAAAGGGGTGGATACACACAAACTCATAGTGGAATACCGAGGACAAAATCCGCTGATGGACTTCTTCCTTTGCGGCGTTCATCCAGTCAAACAGCGCCTGCATCTGCTCCGGAACAAACTGCGGTGGCGGAGACATGAAGATGCACTGATCGCCCTTGAAGACCCCCTCGTTGTGGCTGCGGAACACGCCGGATTCCTGCACGGTCAGATAGGTCATGATTCCATGCAGCCTTTTTAGATCATCCAGAGAATACGAATTAAAACGCCCAAGCAGCTCGTAGGCTTGATAAGCATTCTTAGCTTCCTGAATCTCTTTCTGTGAACCGATTACCGTCTTTCCGTTCATTACACTGCGCATTTTATTCAACGATAGAGAGTTGGCTTCGATGACCAGAGAGGAATGAATGGAGTGGATGCGATTATTGCGGCGAATATGCGGCTTGCTCTCAAACAAATGGAAGCTGCTTATGTTCCCAACTTTTTCCGCAATCTGCGCAACCAGCGTGAGCATCGTATTGTTGATGGAAAATGGGGGCACATATCGTTCCATTAAAGCACCTTGCCTTCAGTTACAGCATAACACGAGATGGGTTTGAGAATCAATATCTTATATGTTTTCTTACATATTTTCTTTGTTCCAATAAAGCAGAAGAGGCAAGCATTATGAAATCAATTGAAAATATGTATAGAAAAATCCATGAGACCTTGTGCAACCTCATGGATTTTATGGTCGAGGTGACAGGATTTGAATTTGTAATTTCTAACAAACCCAAACAAACAGAAACGCCCAAAAAGCCTAAATACGGGGCTTTTTTGAATATTGACAAATGTAAATAAATAGCGAAAAGCGCGAATTATGGTATGAATTGTGGTAAAAATTGTGGTAGTAAAAAGCACCTGAACTTTGAGAGAAATTAGAAGCAAGATGCCTGAGGATCTACTCAATAGTCCATCGGGTTGAGGATTGATCATTTTCAGTCTATAGATTATTTGAGCTCGTGACTCAAATTAAGCCGAAGTAGGCTCGTACTGCTGTTTTTGTCTTAATGCAAGAGGGGGGAGAGTCAGAAAAAACATAAAACGCGCTCTAAGGTACCCTAGAGCGCGAGTTTGAGGCGTTTATGAAGTCCATGCAAGTCGCCGATTGTTTTTCACGCAATCGGCAAGGTAAAAGTTTATGAGCCGCTGGTATGGGATCCCCGTCTCTTCTGCCTGAGCCTTGAAATATTCAACCGTTTCCGCATCAAGGTTAATAGTCACTTGCTTTTTGAGCTGAGCGGCGTAAGGATTCTTTTCGCCGTTGGAAAAATCGTAATGATCACGCATTGCCTCACACCTCCATATCGTCGTATTGTTGTGCCTCCATCGGATTTGCTTTGCGCGCGGAGATAATCCGAATGATGTTGTCCCCGCCCCTGTAGCAATGGCATACCATAAACAGCCGCGCACGCGCACTAAAGCCGAGGATGATAAAGCGATCTTCCCATTCGGAATGATCAGGGTCATCGATAATTACGGCATTTTCATCATAGAAAACCGTTTCAGCTTCTTCGAAAGAAACCTTATGCTTGACCTTGTTGATTGTGTTCTTGTTTTCATCCCATTCAAAAAACAGCATATCCATAATTACAGTATAATTATTATATAATGCTTTGTCAAGCGTCAATTTTCTAACCCTGCGGGAAAACAGCGAGAATGCGCAAAAGGCATTCAACTCTCCGAAATCGTTCGCTTTCGTTCATTTTTTCCGTTTCCCACAATTGCAGCCGATAGCATCAATGTCGGGATTGCCGCGACTTCCGGAATAGCGTTGATCGTTTCGATGTGCCGGATAGCCTCTAGCCGTAAGATCAACGGCGAGTTCGCGCTCTCCGGCACAACCCTTCTTTTTTATGTTTTTAATTCCCATACTGCAGCACCTCCTCCAGCGTCGTTATCTCTCATGCCTCCCATCGCCCCGCGTGCCCCTACCAAATGTCATCCTCGTCGGCGTAAACGGGTTTCTTTGGCGCGCTTCGTGGGCGCGTATGTCGCCCAGAGTCCGCAAGCCTTCGCGAACGTAGCGGTTCAGCGTTGCTCGCACGTAACTGTAGCGCGGCGCGCCGTTGGCGCAAACCTCGTCTATAGCGTGCTGAATCGCCTCGTCGCTCAATGTGTCGCAGTAGCTTATGAGCTCATCGCAGTTGTTCGCCGATATCGCCTGTAGGTTATTGCTGGCATAGGCAATCAATGAGTCTGGTCGAAAACCGCCGCCGCTGACGCTGGGGCTATGGCTAAGGCGAATGCTGGGGGTGACATTGGGAGCCCTTGGGGCGGTTCCCCTTTGCAATCTGCGTCCCCATGATGTGCAATGCTTTATCAACGGTCTCCAACGCATCAGACTTTCCTCAAAGACGGTTAAGAACATTCACGGCGTGCTCTGTAAGGCGCTGTCTGAGGCGGTCAGAGTGAAATACATCGCTTCGAATCCTGCCAGTGGGTGTAGTGATCAAGGAGGAATACACCCACTCGAGGCGGAGGAAATCACAGGATCCATGAACGCAATCTGCGACAATCCTTGCGAGGCGCTTTTCTTTGTAGCGTTGAACACGATATGAGGCTTTCGGAAATCCTCGGGTTGTGTTGGAGCAGAGTGGATTTCAAAAAAGGCTTAATCACAGTGGACGCGCAAATGTTGATAAAGCGGGGGAAGGATGGAGTGCGGGAACTTGGGTTGCCACAAAACAGCAAGCCTAGAAAATTCCAGCCAGCACCGGCAGTAATGGATGTGTTGAAAGCGGTGGAGCGTCAGCAAAAGGGATGGCGCTTAAGAGCCGGAGCGCTCTGGGAGAATCCCATCGGACTGGTATTCACAAATGCGATTGGACAGGAAGTTCCACACAACACGGTAGTACATCGATTTTCCCGCGTTCTAGAATCAGCAGGGATTGAAGCACATCGCTTTCATGATCTTCGACACACTTTCACGGTGGAAAGCCTTCGTGCAGGCGTAGACGTGAAAACCGTTTCGGAGATGCTCGGCCATAGGTCAGTCAGCTTATCTTTGGATGTCTACGGTCACGTCACAAAGGCAATGAAGGATGAAGCAGCAAATAAGCTGCAAGCGGTGATTATGGGGCGCGAATAAAACGAATTGAGGTAAAAAAATGGTAAATTACGTTTTCAAGGCATGAAAAAAACCCCCGAATGTACAGTATTTACGGGGGTTTTGAAATGGTCGAGGTGACAGGATTTGAACCTGCGACCTTTTGGTCCCGAACCAAACGCGCTACCAAACTGCGCTACACCTCGAAAATATGGAGCCAATGAAGGGACTTGAACCCCCGACCTGCTGATTACGAATCGGCTGCTCTACCAACTGAGCTACATTGGCAAATCATATCGAACAAAAGAGATTATACCACAAGGGCACTGACTTTGTCCATATCGCACCGTTCCAATTTGAAATTTTAACAATTTTCATACGCATCCATGTCTATCTTATGCAGTTTCAAGGGAAGCTTCCATATATTTTTGCTTGCCAATCCTCCAGTTTTGATTTATAATAGACATATGATAATTTTGTGAAGAATGTATTTCAAAAGAAATGCCATGTCTTTCATATTTTGACCGCTCGACGAATAAAGGAGACCTTTTTCATGTTTACGAACAAGAAAACGCTTCGCATCTGGATCGCGCTTCTGTGCTGCGCGCTGTTAAGCACCTGCCTGAGCGCATATGGCGAGGAGATCGACCCGACGCCGTATATAGAAGCTGTGGCGGAGGAGCAATATGGGGCTGAAGCGACACCGGAGGTTACAGACGCGCCCGTAGACCTTGCGGAAACGCCTGCGCCTACCGACGAGCCGGAGCCGGCGGATTCACCGGAGTCTACGGAGAGTGCCGAGCCCATCGCGAGTACCGAGGCGCCCATTTTCACGGAAACGCCTGCGGTCACCGAAACGCCTGTGCCCACGGATACGCCCGTGCCGGTGGCGACCGCCATTGAGCCGGAGTTTTCCGCACTCACGCTGGGCGTGGGGGAGAAGCGTTCCGCGGCGGGTTATACGCTGCTTCCGCAAGGGGCGCAGGCGAACGTTGCGTTCATGAGCAGCGCGCCGAAGATCGCCACGGTGGACAGCGCCGGATGGATTACGGCGAAGAAGAAGGGCAGCGCGGTCATCACCCTCGCCACGGAGGGCGGCGCGCGCGCGACCATTGCCGTGACGGTTGTAAAGGCGCCGAGCAAGATTGTGGTATCCACGCCGCGCAAATCGCTGGGCGTGGGCGAGAGCGTAGCGCTGGCGTACACGCTTCCAACGAATACCGGCGGCAGCGTCACCTTTAGCGGCGACCGTGACGACGTCGCGCTGGTTTCGAGCGATGGGCGCGTACAGGCGCTATCGGCGGGCAGCGTAAAGATCACGGCGAAGACCTATAACGGAAAGAGCGCCTCGCTGACTATCACGGTGGCGAACGCGCCGACGCAGATTCAGTTGGACGCGGATTCGCTCATTCTCGGCAGGGGCGACAGCTGGCGCTTGACCGGCAGCCTGAATGAAGGCTCGGCGGGCGCGATCGCGTTTACGTCCAGCCACCCTGAAATCGCCACGGTGGATTTCGACGGTCTGATTCACGCGCTGAGCGAGGGTGAAACCGAGATTACCGTAAGTACGTATAACGGAATAACGGCAAGCTGCGCGCTTACGGTCGGTCCCGCGCCGGAGCAAATCGCGCTGAACGCGGCGACGCTTCTGCTGGGCGTAAAGGAAAAGGGTTCCCTGCAGGCGCAGATTTTGCCGGAGGGCGTGCAGTGCACGGTGAAGTGGACCTCCAGCAAGCCCAAGGTCGTATCGGTGGATGCAAACGGCACGCTCACCGCGCTCAAGGCGGGCGTAAGCGTGGTAACCGCCTCCACGTACAACGGAAAGGTCGCCTCCTGCACAGTGACGGTGCGAAAAGCGCCAAGCAAGGTTACCGTATCGATTCCGGTCTCCACGCTGGGCGTGGGCGAGACGATTGCGGCGCAGGCAAAGCTTCCGACCAATACCGCCTCCGGAATTGTTTGGACAGCGCAGCCCGAGGGCGTCGTTTCCATCGATGAAAGCGGTCTAATCACCGCGCTTGCCGAGGGCACTGCGCGCGTGATTGCAACGACGTTTAACGGAAAAACCGCCAATCAAACGATTCGTGTGCTGCCCGCGCCACAGAACGTTGCGTTTGAAGGGGGCGCGACCAGAGTGCCCCAAGGCGGCAGTATCACGCTTAAAGCGAGTGTGAACGATGGCGCGGGAGGGCGCATCGTCTACATCTCTGAGAATCCCTCGGTTGCGACCGTGGATGCCGCCACCGGCAAGGTGACCGGCGTATCCGTAGGAACGGCGCGCATATTGGCGACCACCTATGTGAGCGACGTGTCAAGCGCCGTGGAGATCGAGGTATTGCCCGCGCCGACTTATGTAAAGCTTCCATGGACGAGCTACACGCTGGGTCTGGGCGACAGCCTGCAGCTTTCGCCGCAGATCGACGAAGGCGCGCTGACGACCTTTACCTATAAATCCTCCAAGACGAATTATGCCACGGTTTCCTCTACGGGACTGATCAAGGGCGTAAAGAAGGGTTCCGCCGTTATTACGGTTACAACGGCGAACGGCCAATCTGCAAAGCTCACAGTGAAGGTGGCGGACGCGCCCACGGGCTTCGCCTTTGCCGAAGATGAAATCACCATTGCCCGCGGCGATCGGGCGCAGCTTCGCTGGCAGGCGCAGGGCGTAACGGGATCGACCGTAATATTCCAGTCCTCCAACCCCGATGTGGCGCAGGTATCGCAGGACGGCGTTGTGACCGGTCTGGCTGGCGGCGAGGCGTGGATTACGGCGCTTACCTACAATATGAAGGGCGACTCCATCAAGGTCAACGTGATTGGCGATCCGGAGCGTATGACGGTGGTGTTTCCCGCTTCCATGAGCGTGGGTCAGCGTATTTTAGCGGGCGTAACGTTTGAACCGCTCGGTTCCAACGCGGAGGTTACGTGGTCGGTCGCATCGGGCAACGCCATAGCCGTTTCCGCGGACGGTACGGTAGAGGCGCTGCGGGAGGGAACCTCCGTGCTGCGCGCCACGGCGCTGGGACTGGTGAGCGATACCATTGTCACCGTACTACCCACGACCTCGAATATATCGTTTGATCAGCAGCTGTATATACTCGATATTGGCGAAACGCTGCAGCTCAAGCCGCAAATTGATTCCGGCGCGGCAGCCAGCTTTGAGTGGCAAATTGAGACGCCGGGCTTCTTTACCATTGATGTAAGCGGCGTGGTGCACCCCGTTGCATTGGGCGAATCGAAGGTGCGCGCGGTTACGTGCAACGGACTATATGCCGAGACCACTGTGCGCATCGAGGATTTCTACACCCCGACTGCCATTGCGCTGGTAGATGCTCCGCCCGCGCTCATGCAGATTGGAGACGTGTTTACCCCCAAGACTGCGGTGACGCCCGCTTCCGCCAACGGCGAAGTGGAATGGACCTCCTCCAATCCGGATATCCTTATGTACAATCCGCTGG